>JBGOZE010000020.1:0-18066 GCA_041479965.1 Candidatus Nanoarchaeia archaeon
CAAAGAATTAATAATTTGGTGAATAAATTTGCCATAAGAATAGGAGAACTTCTTGTTATAAAAATTTTACGATATAAAATTTTCACCCAAACATCCTTGTATACCCGTCATCGTCTACTTCTTCTTTCTTTATCTTGTCGATTGCGCAGAGCAAGTCGTGGTGCGTAACCTTGGTCCTGTTGGCCCTTATGGCGAAGTAGCCTGCTTCTGTGCACACAGCTTTTACCTCTGCCCCTGAGAAGCCTTTCATCTTCTTGATGAGCGCTTCTGTTTTGATGTTCTTATCGAGGGTCATGTGTCTTGTGTGGATCTTGAAAATCTCTTCCAAACCCTTATCAGATGGCAACGGGACTTCAATCAATCTATCAAGCCTACCAGGCCTTATGACCGCAGGGTCAAGTATGTCGATTCTATTAGTGCATCCTATGATCTTCACATCGCCCAGCGGCTTGAATCCGTCAATCTCTGCAAGGAACTGCATGAAAGTCCTCTGCACCTCTCTCTCGCCGCTAGTGCCTATGTCCACTCTCTTAGCTGCCAAGGCATCCAATTCATCGATGAATACTATGCTTGGAGCTTTCTCTCTGGCCAGCTGGAATATCTCCTTGACGAGCTTGGCTCCTTCTCCAATGAATTTCTGCACCAGCTCTGAGCCTACAATCTCGATGAAGGTGCTCTGTGTGGAGCTGGCGACTGCCTTGGCCAATAGTGTCTTGCCTGTTCCTGGAGGCCCGTGGAGCAGGATTCCTTTGGGCGGCTGTATGCCTACTTTCTTGAAAATCTCAGGATTCTTCAATGGAAGCTCTATGACTTCCTTTATCTCCTGCACCTGGGCTTCTAATCCGCCTATCTCTGACCATTTCTCATCAGGCTTCTCAACTATCACAAATCTCTCAACATTGAAGTTCTTGGCAGAGTTGACCCTGTCTATCACGTTAAGGTTGCGCTGCTCAACCAGCACGCTCTCCCCAGGCACCAGGTTCTTCACTTCATTTGATATCTTGACCAAGAACTTGTTTCCATTGGGAAGAGCTATCAGCGCTCCCTTTTCTAGAACATCAATAACATCTGCCATCATCAAGGCAGGGCATCGAAATTTCTCCACTTCATCTCTGAGTTGAGAAACAGCCTCTCGAAGAACCCTATTCTCCTCCTCAAGTTCATTGGATGATGTGGTGTATGAGTAGAATGAACGCTTCACTTCCTCTTTTGCAGTCATGTAAAACGTGAAACGAGCATCACTTTATAAACCTTACCATTGCGAAAAATAGACGACAAAACAGGATAATTTCTCCTGAAACAAAAAAAATAAAATTGGAAAAGAAAAAAATATTTAAAAAAATATTTGATGAAAAAAATATATAATCTGATTTATAAAACCAATTTTCCCTTCTTCATCATCCAGAGCTTCTTCTTGCCCTTTAATCCGTAGATGTCGAGTTTCTGCTCTTTTGCATTGATGACGATGTCATAATGATAGAGTGTGGCCCTGTCATCCTCGAAGCCAGATCCCAAAGCCACATGGATCATGCCTGCTATCTTCTCATTGACAATGAGGTAGTTGCACAGCTCTGCCTCGGGGTTGGTGTTGATAGCGAATTCCCCGATTTTATTGAAGTTATCTTTTTTCATCTTGATGATTTCCTTGGGCAGGGACTTGTTCTTTTCCTGCTTTAGAAGCACTTTCATGGCTTCCTGCTTCTTTTCATTGATCTTTTTGATTATATCCTTTGGCCCACCAACAATCTTGTAGCCTTGCTCATCGCACTTGACCACCAAAGGGTTCTTTGAGTTCAGAACATAGCTCTTGTCAACGCTGATGACAACATCGCCGTAGAAGACTCCTTTCATCCATTCTGGTGAGAGAAACATCTCTCCTCCGGGAATATTGGCATAGGTGCCTGCCTTGATGCCTTTCTTTAGATAATGAGGGTCTAAGCGAGTCCTGACATCCACATCAGAATTCATAGGCACGACGTGGCTCTTGTCTTTTCTTAGGAGATTTATCTCCAGCTTGGTTTTCTTGGAATCAACCATTATCTTGTCAGACTTATTAGCCAAATCTACAAGAGCATCATTCTTTCTCTTCATGTCAAGCCAGTCAATGCAGCAGCTGCTTATGAAGATGTCAATTGGCAAAGTGTCTGTGAAAGCAATCCTGCTCTGCGGCTCCCTGCTGTCAATCTTGGTCTGGGGATACCAAGGCAACTGGTAGATTATCCCTCCTGGAGAATCCCATCTTGATTTCTTGTTTGGCGTCGGATAGCCTATACTCTCGCCGAAAATGTGCTTTCCAGGATAGCCTTCTCCCTTGATAGAAAAAGAGACATCATTGGTCTCAAGCCTGTCTAATCTTAAGAGCTTTGATAAGAGCTTGAATTTCTTGAAAACAGACTCATTGATGTTTTTTTCCAGCTCACATCCCAGCAAGGTAGCAGATAGCTCGCTGCTCCTCTCAGATTTCTCGAGCATGGTCTTCTTCGATGTATACGCAGACATCGGCTTCTTCTTCCCATGGCAAGTGATCCACATAGTCCTGGCAACTGCAAATGAATCCAGATAATCTTTCAAAGGATATTTGATTTCACTATCCTTAAGAATCAAGTCAAACCCTATACCGACTCTCTCGCTCTTCTTCAGGTTATAAACTTGACTCCATATTATCTTTGCTGTCTCAAGGAGCTTGTCCCAGCGGTATTTCCTGAACCAACCAGTTTTGAAGTCAAGTGCCAAGCCATCACCAGCATAGAATCTCTTATTATCCGCCCTGATTATCAAGTCAGGCCTCTTGAATATCTTCCTAATCTCTCCCTCGCACTTCTTGTCAGCTTCCTTGATGAATTCATCCAGAGCAAGAGTCTTCTTGTTCTTTATTCCCTTGCTAAGCTCATCAAACACTTCCCAGACATCGAAAAACGCTTCCAATGCCTTGGAAGGCCCATCCAATCCCCGCACATTGAGCTCGCAACCAAGATTGTGCAAAGCCCTGCTCAGGGGAGCTATTGAGAAGAAAGCCTTATCATTCTTAACCTCAAAAAGAATGAAGACATCCTTGTTCTTGTATTGGCCCAGGCGCTGTTGGTAATACTTTACTGCATCATTGAAAGCTTTAAGATTGTATTTCATGAGACTGAAAAAGAAAACTGGATATTAATAAAACTTGTGGTTTATCTGCCCAGACAAATAAGCTTCTTAGGGCTCCTAGTGAGTATTTCTTTCTTCTTGCCAAGCAAAATATCATCCTCTATCCTTATGCCTGTGCCGGTCTTCTGATTGTAATAGCCGGGCTCAATAGTGAAGACAGTATTCTTAGTCAGGATATCCTTGGATTTCAAGCCAAGGCTTGGCTTTTCATGGATTTCAACGCCAATGCCGTGACCTAGGCCGTGCACAAAGTATTTTGCATCATCACCGAACAATCTTAATGAATAATTATAAAACTGTTCAGCACTTAAATTAATCCTTGCCTTCTCAATGCAGCTTTCCTGTATCTTCAGGACCTTATTGTAAAGCTCGATTTCTTTTTCGCTAGGCTTACCCAGGTAAAGCGTCCTAGTCATGTCTGACATATAACCCTTATATTTGACACCGAAGTCCAGCACAAGAAAACCTTTTTGCAGAGGAGATGACTTCGCATGATGAGCAACAACTGCATTTTTGCCACTGGCAACAATAGGCTCAAAGCTAATCTCTGCATCCGCCTCCAATGCCTTAATCTTGATGAACTTGACGATGTCAGATTCAGTCTTGAATTTCTTGAAATTAGTCAGGAGGCTCTTGAAGATGTCATCTGTTATCCTGCAAGCCTTCTTGATGCGAAGGATTTCCTCCTCTGTTTTGCTCTGCCTCAGCTCTACCAGGAAGTTGCTGCAGTTCTTCACCTTGAAATGCTTGCTTAAGAAGCGTTTCTGGGTGACAAAAAGGCCGCGATAATCTGCTCCGACCTTCCTTATCCTGTTCTTCTTGATAAAAGTCTCGAATTCTGGCTGGAACTTCTCCCAACGAATCACCTTGAAGCCAGCCACTTTCGGCTCATGCAACGGGGAGACAAAAAGAAAGGCTACTTTTCGAGTTAAGAACATCATGCCGTGCTCAAAATCTCCTCCGAAGAAGTAATTGAATGAAGGGGATTTGTTGAAAAGGATGATGGCATCTAGCTTTTCTTTCTTGAGGTATTTGTTGACTTCTTGGAACTTCATTGCAATAACCTAATCTTTAGAGTATTTAAAGGTTTTTTTAAAATATCTTTCGCGTATTTGAATCACTTAAACGCTCTAACCTGGATGCTTGTAATCTTTCCACCCGATGACTCATGCAAATCAGGTTCTGAGTAGCCATGCTCACTTGCAATCTCGATTTTCTTGAATCCTGCCTTTTCTATCACAGCGAGATATTCATCCCTCACCATTGCTCCGGATATGCAGGCAGCCCAGGCCTCAAAGTTTCTCTTAACCTTGTCAGGCAACTCTTCTTCCACTACCAAGTCAGATATGAGCATTCTGCCGCCTAGCTTAAGCACTCTGTACGCTTCCCTAAATGTTTTCAATTTATCAGGAGAAAGATTTATCACGCAATTGCTGATGATGACATCAATAGAGTTATCTTTAACAGGAAGATTTTCAATCTCACCTAATCTGAACTCCACATTCTTATAGCCACCTCTTTGGGCTATCTGATTAGCCTTGGTCACCATAGTTTCAGTCATATCCACTCCGATGACATAACCTTTAGTCCCTACTTTTTTTGAAGCAAGAAAAACATCGATGCCACCGCCAGCCCCTAAATCAAGCACAGTCTCTCCTGGCTTAAGTTCTGCAAGTGCTGTCGGATTGCCGCAGCCTAAGCCCATTACTGCTTCTTGAGGCAGTTGTTCCAGCTCTTTTTGAGAGTATCCTATTTTTTTTGCTTGCTCTGCGACGCTGTAGTTGCATGTTGGGCAGTAGCTAGTGCCTGTTTTGGCAAATTCAGAATATCTTTTTTTTACTGCTTGCTTTATTTTTTTCTCGTCCATCTCATATACCTCCTTGACATGATTTTTTTGCCTTCAACCCCAGGTTCAACAATGACTCCCTCATGTTAGCATCCTTGATAGCATAATATATGTTCCTTCCCTTTTTCCAATATCTGAGTATGCCGGCTTCTGCCAGTATTTTCAAGTGCCTTGAAATTGTTGTCTGATCTTTTTTAGTGATAGCAGAAAAAGAGCATGCGCATCGCTCTTTGGCTAATAGGCATTGAATTATGGTGATTCTTGTATCCTCGCCTAGCGCCTTGAAAAATCTGGCTTTATCTTGCATCATAAAATATATGTATATATGCACATATATAAATACTTTTCGATTTTTGTTGCATTAAAAAACTAGCCATCAAAGAAGTTTCTTCGGATATAAAATTTCATGATTTTTCTCATAATACCTGACAAATTCACGAATATCATGCATGCCGGTATAGTGGTATGAACCATACCAAAGCTCTATCCCTGTCCAAGCAACAGGAGAAGCATATACGCTGAAGCCTGCTTGAGCCAGCATCCTTATTGCTTCACCTAAATCTTTGCTGCCGTAGTTACCGCATAAACGGGCGTCCTTCAATTCCTCTCTTGGAATGTGAAAGTTGTCTTCGAGTTTTTTTAATACCATAAGACACATCTAAGAGTTTTTTGGTTAAAAATATTTCTGACATTAAAAATACAACGCAGGGGAAAGATTTCTTTACCTGCAGATTTCATAACCACTGGACATTTCGGCGTAAGGCTTATAAATAGGTGCCTCTGTGGTTCATCTTATATGATCAATGTTAGCTTGCTCTCCAGCTATGATTATTGCGCAAGAAAGCTCTTCTTAGAGCAAGTCCTGAAACTGGCTGTTATACCTAGGGAAGCTATTGTCAAGGGTAGCATCAGGCATGCTGTGCATGACAAGACCAACATGGTAGAGGAAGGCTTTGTCAAGAGCATAAAAAAGGAAGCGAGCTATGACGAGCTTCTGGAGAAATACAAGAAGCTCCACGCTGATATTCTGCAGGAGAGCATCATAAAGAACAAGACCAAGCTTGCAGACTTGAAGATATCCATGAAAGACTTCTTCCAAGAGAACTGGCCCTTGGTTCTCCAGGAAAGCCAACACAGGGCTCACAACCTACACGAATTCATCTCACAGAAAAAAGTCTTTGGAGATGATCTGTGGAAGCTTTTCAGCCCAAAGATCGAGTCAGAATACTACGTCCAGTCAGAAGAGCTCATGATGAAGGGAGTAATAGACGCTCTTGAAGTCTATGACAACAAGATTGTCAGGGAAGTAGTGCCCTATGAACTCAAGACAGGCAGCGCACCAAGAGAAGGAGTATGGCCAGGCCACAAGCTCCAGACAGGAGCCTACATCATGCTTCTTGAGAAGAACAGGATGATTGTGAGAGAAGCCTTTGTCAAGTACCTGGACATCAACGAGGCAAGGCCTGTTGTCATGAACCCCTTCCTTGAGAAGAAAGTGCTCGAGACAAGGGACAAGGTCATCAGGCTTTTCAAGAACAAGGACATCCCTGACTTCTGCTCTAGCGAGAGCAAATGCTCCTCCTGCCCACTGCAAGAGCAGTGCCATAATGAAAAGTTTTTAAAAGAAAAGCTGTCTCTCATTTCTTAATCCAAAAACCAATTACGGGCCTGTGGTCTAGTGGCTCAAATCTTTACAAAAGATTTGATAGAAAGTAGTTAAGGAGGACATTTGCTTCGCAAAGTCCTCCGAACTGGTCAAAAAATGTAAAGATTTCCACAAATGATATCACCTTCACACGGTGGAGGTCGCCGGTTCGAATGAGAAACTACGTTGCTCACCCAGAAAAACGGAGTTTTTCTGAATGTCCGGCCAGGCCCATCCTTATGAAAGAGATTGAAGTGAAGATTCTAGATACAGATAGGAAAGAGGTTGAGAAAAAACTTGCCTCATTAGGAGCTAGAAAGATATTTGAAGGAGTGCTCGAAGCCAGGTATTATGATTTCAAGAGCTTTCCGCTCAAAAAAAAGCATCTGACATTGCGCCTGAGAAAAGAGGGAGCCCGAACAATCTTGACTTTCAAAAAGAAAGTGCCCAATGCTAAGCTAAAGATAAGAGAGGAGCATGAGGTTGAGCTTTCTGACTTCAAAACTGCCAAAACCATACTTGAATCTCTTGGGCTGCAGGATTTTTCAGGAATAAAAAAGAAGAGGACTTCCTATGCCTTGAAAGATGTCAAGTTTGAGATTGACAAGTACCTTGGCAGATATTCTTTTGTGCCTGTGTTCATGGAGATTGAGGCTGAGGACGAACGATTGATTTACAAGTACGCGAAGATGCTTGGTTTCAGGCCAGAAGACTGCAAGCCTTGGACTATGATTGATACTATCAGATATTATCAGAAAAAAAGAAAAAAAACATGGAACCATTGACTAAGCTTGAGCAAGAGCAACTAGAGCTTGCAAAAAAGGTGGTGAAGCATGATTCTTTTGACAAGCTTGAGCTAGTCGGAGGAATTGATGTTGGTTTCAAGAACAACAAAGTGTTCTGTAGCATCGCGGTGTGCAACTACAAGGACATGAGATTAATCGAGAAAAAATCAGGCTCAAAGGAGTGCATCATCAGATACATTCCTGGCTTCAGAGCCCAGAGCGAACTCATCATAATGATGGACGTCTATAACCAGCTAAAACAAAAGCCTGATGCACTCCTGATTAATGCCAACGGCATATTGCACCCGAGGAAATGCGGCTTAGCATCTCATCTGGGTGTCATGCTCAACATCCTAGTCATAGGCGTCACAAAAAAACTTCTGTGCGGAGTTGCTGTCAAAGGAGACATACTGATGAATGATGAAATTGTTGGCAAAGAGCTCTTCATAGAGAACAAATCAAAGCCATTCTACATCTCAACAGGAAACAAGGTCTCGCTTGACAAGAGCATTGAGATAGTGCAGAACTGCATAAGACCACCACATAAGATGCCCGAGCCGCTTCACCTAGCACACTGCTTAGTTAAGGAGCAAATGAAGCGAGAATAGAAAGAAAAACTTTATAATCCCGTCATAAGCACTCGACTCCATGCCAGAAGATAAAATAATTGAAGTAAAGAATCTCACCAAAAAATTCAGACAGTTCATAGCAGTTGACAACATCTCTTTTGAAGTGAGGAAAGGGCAAATATTCGGCTTTCTAGGCCCTAATGGCGCTGGCAAGTCAACCACTATCAAGATGCTCACCACTCTTCTTCATCCAAGCAGCGGAGAAATATTGGTGGATGGCAAGAATCCTGTAATCAGCTCTGATGCTGTCAGGAAAGCTTTCGGCATAGTATTCCAAGACCCTAGCCTTGATGATGAGCTCACAGCCTATGAGAACATGGAATTTCATGGAGTGCTTTACAGTATTCCGAAACCCCTGCGTAGGCAGAGGATTGAGCAATTACTCAAGCTTGTTGAGCTCTGGGATAGAAGAGATGACTTGGTCAAGCGTTTCTCAGGAGGAATGAAGAGGAGGCTTGAGATTGCCAGGGGACTGCTTCACCATCCAAAAGTGCTTTTCCTTGATGAACCTACTCTTGGGCTTGACCCTCAGACCAGGAATAATATCTGGGAGCACATCAAAGAGTTGAACAAGACAGAAGGAGTCACAGTGTTTTTCACAACCCATTACATGGAAGAAGCAGACCGAGTAGCAAGCTACATCTGCATCATTGACCACGGCAAAATAATCACACAAGGCACACCAGAAGAACTGAAAAAAAAGACCAATAAAAAATCATTGGAGGATGCTTTCATCAAAATCACAGGAAGAACCATCAGGGAAGAAGAACCTAGTGCAATGGATAATCTCAGGATGAGAAGAAGGGTTTGGGGTAATAGGCAAAGATGAAAACAATCTACATACTGTGGCTAAGGCAACTGAAGAGATATCTGCGCTCTAAGTCGAGGATAATCGGTTCTCTAGGCCAACCCATACTCTTCCTAGTGGCTCTCGGATTTGGTTTCGGGCCCATATACGCAAAGGCGGGAGGAGGAAATTATCTGCAGTTCATAACCCCAGGAATCATTGCGATGGGCGTGCTTTTCACGTCGACCTTCATGGGCATCGAGCTTATTTGGGATAAGGAATTCGGCTTCTTGAAAGAGACACTTGTAGCTCCAGTCTCCAGGTTCAAGATAATGATTGGCAGGACACTCGGAGGAGCAACAGTCGCAGTGCTTCAAGGTGTGCTCATATTCATTTTGTCTTTGATTATCGGCTTTAGGCCGGTAAATTGGATGATGCTTCCTCTGGCCATAATATTCCTTGCATTGATAGCAATAATATTCACTGCGCTCGGCACAGCTATAGCTGCAAAAATGGAAGATATGCATGGCTTCCAGCTAATAGTCAATTTTCTGATAATGCCCTTGTTTTTTCTGTCAGGAGCAATATTCCCTCTCAATGGAGTTCCTGAAGGAATAAGAATCGTTGCACTAATCAATCCCTTGACTCACGGCGTGGATGGATTAAGAGCGACTCTTGTGAACGCGACAACGAGCACTGGCGTAGCAGTGGATCTGGGCATACTTATCTCGGTGGCAGTAATCTTTGTAGCTATAGGAAGCTACTTGTTTTCTAAAGTAGAGATATAATACCGCAAATAAAATCACAAGATACAGGATTGTTGAAGAAAACAATCTTAGCTCTCAAACCTTGACCCTAAGCCTCTTGACATGAGGGCTTGCTTGCCAGAGCTGTTTCTTGTTCTTCCTGCCTGCGCGCACAACTGCTCCTCTTGCTTTCAAATCCCTGATTCGCAAGGCAGCTGTTGATTCAGAAACCTTGAACTCCTTGGTCAGTTCGCCTATTGTTTTTGAGCCTGTCATGAGGAAGATGAGCCATTCCTGCTCGTCCTTGCTGAACCTCTTCTCAAATGCTTCCAGCCTCTTCTTCTTATCTTCTTTTTCTAAGTACACGTAGGCATTGACATTAACATTCTGTAGCTCAAGAATCTCCTTGGCGCCCCAATAAGTCACCATGTAGGTCTTGTTCACCAGAATTGGATTGTTCTCCTTGAATTTCCTGTAATGGAAGTCAAAGAGCATGTCTGTGTACTCGAGCAGCTTCCTTGGGTTGCCGTCTGCGCAAGCCACTAAAAGATTAAGGGCTTCGTTGTGTAGCTTGCTGAAGTAATTGACTCCTCCTCTTGCTTGCAAGCGGAGCTTGATTATCTCTTTCATCTCCTCATCATCGAGCGTGGGAAGCTCAATTATCCTGCTGCCCAGCCTCTCCTTGAAGGCAGGAGTCACATTCTTGAGGTATTTGCTTATCTGGGCGATTATTATGCTCTTAATCCTCTTGTTCTCAGGATTCTCCCACTTGGCCCTGGCATCAAGCACCAGGTTCTTGTCAGTGGCCTGGAACTCGTCAATGAAAAGAACAGGTGTTTTAGAGGGGAATTCCTTGAAGGTTATCCTGTCAAAGAAGTTCCTTTTCTTCTTGAGCTCTTCCTCTAGGTTGAAGTTCTTGGGCAACTCCTGGGCATCAAGGTATATGAAAGTATGGTTCTTGAGGTTCTTCTGCACCCTTATGAGCAAAGAGGACTTGCCGCTGCCTGTCAAGCCATTGAGAAAGCAAATCTCGCCTTTGAGAATATGATTGACGAGCTGTTCTTCTTGGCGCTCTAGGCCGACAAGTAAGGGACTGGGTCTCACATCCAACGGGTTTTCCTTAAAGCCAAGCTGCTCATACCATGTGGCCATAAACATGTTATTTGGAAGGGTATTATTTAAATCTTACCTTAAAAGTGGTTTCTGAGCAAAAACTTTATATACTCATAATAATTCAACGTGTATTAAGCTTTTTATGTTAATATCTAGGAGGGATAATCATGGCTGAAGAGGACAAGAAATTTTCAAAGCAGCTCATTGGCAAGATGGTGGTTTCAAAGACCGGCAAGAGGTTCGGAGAGGTCGGGGACATTGTCTTCGAGACCGGCTCTGGAGAGCTCATACACATGGTGCTCAAGAACCCTACGAGCTACACAGAGAGGCTTGAGCTTGAGAGAACCAAGGAAGGAGAGCTGCTCATACCATTCAGCGCAGTCATGGCAGTAGGAGACTTCGTGGTTGTGGCTGAAGAGGACATTGTATAAGATTATTTTCACAACTTTTTTATTTGATTACTAATTCTTTCCTTATTATAATTTGAATATAAATTTTAATTATAGACGCAAAATAACAAAAATGGGTGAAAAAAGATGAATGAGCGCATAAAAAAGCTGAGAGAGCAAAGCCTTAATGCTGTGCCTTCTATTGATCCTGAAAGGGCCGTCCTGATGACTAAGTTTTACAAGAACTTTGAGTTGGAGGATAAGGACGTGCCTTTGCCTGTGAAAAGAGCGCTCGCATTTGAATACGTACTTGAGAACAAAACCATATGCATCAATGATGGCGAGCTTATTGTGGGCGAGAGAGGCTCTGCACCCAAGGAAACCCCTACCTATCCTGAGCTCACGACACACAGCCTTGAAGACCTGGTGATCCTCAATTCAAGGCCTAAGACTTCTTTCAAAGTGAACGACGAAACCCTGAACATCTACAAGAACGAGATAATCCCTTATTGGAAAGGCAAAACTATAAGGGAAAAAATCTTTTCTCAGGTGCCGCGGGAATGGAAAGATGCCTATGAGGCAGGAATATTCACGGAGTTCATGGAGCAGAGAGCTCCTGGGCACACAGTTCTAGACGACAAAATCTATAAGAAAGGAATGCTGGATTTTCAGAGAGAAATAATAGATAGCATAAAAAGCCTTGATTTTGAGCATGACCCTGAAGCACATAAAAAGAAAGAAGAGCTCATCGGCATGCACACAGCAGCCACGGCAATAATGTCATATGCCTGGAGGCATTCTAAGAAGGCAAAGGAGCTTGCAAGCCAGGAGAAGAACCCTAAAAGAAGAGCAGAGCTGGAAAAGATAGCCGAAGTATGCGAAAGAGTGCCTGCCCATGCTCCAACCAATTTCCATGAAGCATTGCAGTATTACTGGTTTGTGCATCTGGGCGTAATCACTGAGCTCAACACCTGGGACTCATTCAACCCTGGCAGGCTTGACCAGCATCTCTGGCCATTCTATGAGAAAGAATTGAAAGACAGCAGCTTGACAGAGGAGAAAGCCACAGAGCTACTGCAGGCCTTCTGGGTGAAATTCAATAACCAGCCAGCCCCTCCAAAAGTAGGAGTGACAGCAGAAGAAAGCGGCACTTATACTGATTTCTGCCTCATCAATACTGGCGGAGTAAAGCAAGATGGCTCTGACGCTGTCAACCCTCTCTCATACAAGATACTGGAAGTCATCGAGGAGATGAGGATTCTGCAACCCAGCTCAATGGTGCAGATAAGCAAGAAGAACCCAGACAGCTTCCTGAGGAGAGCCTTGAAGATAGTCAAAACAGGGTTTGGCCAGCCATCCATATTCAATACAGACGCCATAGTGCAGGAGATGATGAGAGTGGGGAAATCAATTGAAGATGCAAGAAACGGCGGAGCAAGCGGCTGCGTAGAGACAGGAGCCTTTGGCAAGGAAAGCTATGTGCTCACAGGCTACTTCAACCTTCCCAAGATACTTGAGATAACTCTCCACAACGGCTTTGACCCGAGGACAGGAAAAAATATTGGGCTCAAGACAGGCAATCCTGAGAACTTCAAGAACTTTGATGAGCTTTTCCAAGCTTTCCAGAAACAGGTCAACCATTTTGTGGACATAAAAATAAATGGAAACAACATCATCGAGAAGATATATGCAGAGCAGATGCCAACACCATTCCTCTCCCTCTTGGTGGATGACTGCATCAAGAAAGGAAAGGATTATCATGCAGGAGGAGCCAGGTACAACACCACCTATATCCAAGGAGTGGGCATTGGAAGCATCACAGACTCTCTCGCATCTATCAAGCATAATGTATTTGATCCAGAACATAGGACTATGAGCATGAAAGAGATGCTCGAGACTCTCAAGAATAATTATGAAGGCAAAGAAGAAGCGCACCAGCTTTTCCTCAATAAAACCCCAAAATACGGTAATGACGATGATTATGCAGACAACATCATGCGCCAGGTGTTCGAGACCTATTACCAAGCAATCGATGGCAAGCCTAACATGAAAGGAGGCAAGTATCACATCAATCTCCTACCAACGACTGTCCATGTATATTTCGGAGAAGTAACAGGAGCCTTGCCAGACGGAAGAAAAGCCCATGAGCCGCTATCAGAGGGAATCTCACCAGTTCAAGGAGCAGATAGGCACGGGCCAACTGCTGTCATAAAGTCAGCGAGCAAGATGGACCATGTACGCACAGGAGGCACTCTGCTCAACCAGAAATTCACCCCTCAACTCCTTGCTGACGAGGCTGGGCTTGAAGGAGTGCTCCAACTGGTTAGAAGCTATTTCAGGCTGGACGGCCACCACATCCAATTCAATGTCGTGACAGCAGACACCCTGAGAGAAGCGCAGTTGCATCCTGAAAAATACGGGGACTTAATTGTCAGGGTGGCAGGCTACAGCGACTACTTTGTTGACCTAAGCGACGCCCTACAAAAGGAAATCATTCAAAGGACAGAGCACGACGAGTACAAGTGAGTTGTGTGGAAAAAATATCTAATTCAAGCCAAAGAATTTGAAAACATATATGAGGCTTGGTTCATTTCCTTCATGAAACCGCTTTTTAATGACGACGATATTGGAAAAAAGGTCAGCATTATATTTAATCTCAATGAGCATGAAGTTAAATCCATGGAATCAACTGACATGGGAAGATTATTGAAGAGGCTAAATATTCCTCCTAGGATAGCTGGGGCTATAGTTGAAGCAACAAGCCAATATATTAAAATAAATGTCCAAAAAATTAAATTTAGAGACTCGGGTGATGGCTTATACTTGGCTTTAGACGGATATGAAACCAAAAAGATTCCTTATTCTAAAATAAAAAGTTACGAGTGGATGTAACAATAGCAGCTTAACACAACTTTTTTAAACTATTTACTATTCTTTGATTTTAGCATGGACATGAACCCAGAGGATATGGCCATTTGGACTGAGAAATACAGGCCTCATGACTTCGACGAAGTCAAAGGACAGGATGAGATTGTCAAGAGAGTAGAGGCTTTTGTGAAGAAGAAGAATATGCCTCACCTGATGTTTGCTGGCCCAGCAGGAGTTGGCAAGACCACTCTCGCGTTGGTCATAGCCAAGAAGTTCTTTGGCGAAAGATGGAGAGACAACTTCCTGGAGCTCAATGCCAGCGACGAGAGAGGCATTGATGTTGTCAGGGTGAAAGTCAAGGATTTTGCCAGGACCCGGGCTATCAGAGATGTTCCTTTCAAGATAATCTATCTGGACGAGTGCGATGCTCTCACCAGAGAAGCGCAGCAAGCTCTCAGGAGAACCATGGAGAATTACACGCAGACTTGCCGTTTCATCCTGAGCTGCAATTATTCTTCGAAAATCATCGATCCAATCCAATCAAGGTGCACGGTCTTCAGGTTTAAGCCTCTGCCTAAAGAAGATGTTTACAAGATAATTGACAAGATAGCCAAGGCAGAGAGCCTGCATGTGGATGCCAAGGCAAAGGAAGCTTTGTATGAGATAAGCCAAGGAGACTGCAGACGGCTGGGAAATATCATGCAGAGCAGCGCTGTGCTCAAGGACAAAATAACAGATGACCTTATTTATAGCGTGGCGAGCGCTGCAGAGCCAGAAGAGATAAATGATGTCCTGATCTTGTGCACCAAAGGAGATTTCTCAGCAGCCAAGAACAAGCTGCTTGACACCATGCTCAACCACGGGCTCTCAGGTCTTGATGTGATAAAGCAAGTCCAACAGGGCATATGGAAGCTCAAGGACATTGATAACAGGAAGAAACTTGAGATGGTAAAGGAGTGCGGAGAAGCAGAGTTCCGCATGGTAGAAGGCAGTGATGAGTTCATCCAGCTCGAAGCATTGCTGGCCAAGTTTGCGCTGATAAACTCCTGTTGATATATTTCTAATTTTTGACGAGAAAAATGTTTTCAATAGAGTTATAGTGATTAACAAAGTTATTAAAAGGAAAAATACGAGAAAAAAATAATTTTCTTTCTATATTTACATTTTAGCCCGGGCCCAATGCTTCTCTTACCTAAAATAAGGTAAATAAAAAAATATTCTTACAGTCCGCCGCTGTAGACGTAGGGTACACTATTCTGCCCGTAGTAGCCGCCATAGTTGCTGCCGTAGTTGTAGTGTGGTGTAAGGATTGCTGATCCCCATCCACCAGAACCATAGCCGCTGTAGCTTCCGTATCCATAGTTCGAACCATACCCACTTCCACTTGAACAGCTTGTTGGGCTGTAGTAGAAAGACGGTACGAGCTGCGGGCAAGGCTTGCCGTAGTAGGTGCCTGGCCTTAGTCCATAGACATAGGCAGCGCCTGTACCAAAGGTTCCCCCTATCCTAATATTATAGGGAGATACGCCGTACACGGGGTAGGTATAATAATTATAACCAGAACCAGTCCCTGTATAGCTACCATAGGCAGATACTGCACCTGCGCACATCACTATGCTTAGAACCACTAAGCCGAGCAATAGTATGTTCTTTTTCATTTTGCTCTTTACCTCCAAAATAGATTTATTATTACTAAAAAGTAAATACACTCCGTTTATAAAGATTTCGATAGTTAACTACAATCAAGTGATTAAAATTTAGGCTTTCAGGGATGGCCTTGTATCAGAAGAGGTATCTCCATGAACTCCCCGTACCTGTACCTTAGTTTGATGTTCATAAGGTCTTCATAGATTCTAGTGCTCATGGGCGCTGTACGAGTCACAAAGCAGGTTATCACCACAGGAGCTCCATCAAGCATCTTGACAACACCAGAAGCTCCTCCGCCTGCTATATGGCTCTCAAGCCGAGGGCATTTAATATCATAGATGCCTGACTGGACAGGCTCCACAAACATCTCGAACTTGAAAAGGTCAGTATTCATATCTAAAAATGCGCAGGGCTCAAAGAGGTTCGTATAGGTGCTTCTTTGAAAAGGTATGCCTGTGCCGACGTGCTCAACTAGTAGATTAAGCTGGATGGTCATATTACTCACGGGCCTCTCATCCACCATAGTTATATGGATGGGGGAGCCGCTGTTGCCAACAGGCTTTTCTCCTCTTAAGGTACAGAGGCTGCTATCCTCCCGCGAATCAAGGACATCTTTTTTCATGCAGAACTTGGTCGTCGCATAACTCTCATAATCATAACACATCTCCAATCTCAACGGAAGCGTGATGGTGTCAGCAACAGCAGAGCTATAGACCAGGTTATCAAAACTCAAGAAATTAACTTCGCCAGGAACAATAGTGCCATCGAAAAGCATCTTGGCAGGCTCGATTGGAGCATTCAGGCGCTGAACAGCAGTCAGCTCAGTCAAACCGAAGTTGGGATAAGAAATTCCTGTGAGCCGTGCTAGAATCAGGGGATTGTCAGTTCCTGTGCCTACAGGAGCCTCTCCCACGTTCTCAATGGAAAAAGAGACTGAGAAAGGAGTTACTCCTACTATTATCATGGGTGGCGGCATATCCTCCATGATGTCAACCTTCAGCCCTGCATTGCCACCTAGAAATCCCTCCATGATCAAGGGCTGAGGCTCCCCCCCGCAGCCAGATAATAACGATATGAGCAAGAAAGATAGACTGACAATTAGAAGGGATGAAAAGGATTTTCTAAGCATGAAAAAACCTCCTTTCTGAAGCAGATGAATGAAAAACAAAAAATAAAATTTGAAAAAAATTTGAAGTTAGAGCCAAGCGTTCTTATACAGCCACGTCCTGGACGATTATGGGTGTTTCGATGAACTGACCGTACCTGTATCTCAGCCTGATGTTTAGCAAGTCTTGGAATACCCTGCCGGAGCTGGGCCTTGTCCTCTCAATGGTGCAGCTAATAGTGGTTGGCGCTCCTTGGTACAGCTTAAGCCTTCCTGTCCTGCCGCCTCCAAACCTTGCGCAGCTCACAGTCAAGCCTGAATCAATCAGTTGCTCAACTTCAACATCAACATAGAACTTGTTGAAGTTCCTTATGCTGAAATCACATATCTCTTCTGAACCATCAGCAGGCCTGCCGAAGAATTCGCCGATACCAACGTGTTCAATAACAAAGTTGACCTGTATCTTGTTCTGCGCCATCGGGTTCTCAGTGACGTGAGTGACCTGCAAGGGCCCTCCGCTGTTCTGCACGACTTTCTCTCCTCTCACCAAGCAGAGGCTTGTGTCCTCAACGCTCTCAAGCACATCATCCTTGATGCATATCTGGGCGCTGCCTATGGTCTCATAATCATAGCATATGTCTGCCCTTATGGTGAATTGGACATTACCGTGGATGTCAGGCATGTAATTCAGCGGCTCAAAGGTGACAACGGTCATCTCTCCTGGAAAGATTGTTCCGTCAAAGTTCCTCTGCGCTCCTGCAAGCGGGACATCAACCATCTTCCTCATGTCAGCATCAGTCATTCCGAATTGCTCTGGATTGACTCCCTCCAATCTGACCATCAAAAAAGGGTTGTCTGTGCCCGGACCGACGTCAGTCTCTCCCTTATTCTCTATGGCAACGCCGAAAGCAAAAGGAGAATTCCCTCCGTCATAGGTCATCTCAGGAGGCATGCCATCCATAAGGTAAGCATTAAGCCCTATAGTCCCTCCGACGAACATCAACTGCTGATTCTTCTGTTGAGTAGAATCAGTACAGCTAGTCACAAAAAGCAGTGCTGTTATTGCAACCAAAAAGACAAACAATCGACTTATTTTTTCCATTTTCACTCAACCTCCTATACACTCATCGTGCCTTATTATTGATATTTAGCAGATACTTTTAAATGTCTATGTTAATACTTATTTATAATACTTATTTATTTATGTTACTATTTTTGCTGATTTTTTCCCAATTATATCGTTCTATATCGCTCTCTTTATTAAAACTTTCTTTTCCATGGTCTTGGAATAGCCATACCATAGCTCTACCACAATAGGAGTATTATAGGCAGACCTCATGCCAGAGAAGGGAATCTCATACA
>JBGOZE010000021.1:0-17896 GCA_041479965.1 Candidatus Nanoarchaeia archaeon
CGAGCTTACCTGGAAGAATATCATCTACGATCTTGTAAGAGTCGAAGGCATGGACCCTTGGGACATCGACATCTCAGAAATATCTGTCAAATTCCTTGGCATGCTCAAGAAGCTCAGGAAGATGGATTTCAGGATCAGCGGCAAAGTAGTGCTTGCATCAGCCCTGCTTCTCAAGCTTAAATCAGACAAGCTGCTCGAGGAGGACATCGCAGCCTTTGACAGTCTGATATCATCTGTTGATGACCCTGGAGAACTGCTCGATGAGCTAGGGCTTGATGAAGAAAAGCCCCGCAGGGAGAAGATTCTTGCGCCAGGCCTGATGCCCAGGACGCCTCAGCCCAGGAAGAGAAAAGTATCTGTCTATGACTTGATTGAAGCCTTGGAAAAAGCCCTGGAAGTGGAATACAGAAGGCCGGTCTATGTGCAGCCAACTGTCAAGTTTAAGATGCCTGAAAATTTCATTGACATGGGTGAGCTCATCAAGGATGTCTACCAGAAGGTTCAAACCCACTACGGAACCAATGGCAATGTTCAAGAACAAACCCAGTCTCAGACATTGACTTTTAGCCAGCTCATTCCTTCTGATTCAAAAGAAGACAAGGTCTACACCTTCATCCCTCTTCTTCACCTAGAGAATCAGAGGAAAGTGGATATGTACCAGGAAGTTCATTTCGGTGAGATTGAAATAGAGCTTCTGAAGAACATAAGCCTCAACATAATCCCGCCCGGAGAAAGTGTAGCGCCTGAGAAGAATTCTGAAGCTGATAAGCTTAAACCTGTTGAATAAGAAAATAAACCTTTTTAAACCCAGACTTTTTCTTGCACTGATATGGCTACAAAAAAGAGCGTCAAAAAGATAGAAGGAAAAAGCAAGAATGAGAGCAAGCAACTGGACGAGCAGAACAATTACATGCAGCTCCAGATGATTGACCAGCAGGCAAGACAGCTCCAGCAGTACTTGCAGACCTTTGACCAGCAGCTATTAGAGATAAAGAGAGTGATTACCTCTCTTCAAGAGCTTTCAAAGCTCAAGAAAGGAGAAATGATATTCGCTCCTCTTGCCAGCGGCATATTTGTGAAGGCAAAGCTTGAGGACAGCAAGGAAGTCAGGGTCAATGTCGGCAACAACACTATCGTTACCAAGAGCATTGATGATGCTGTCAAGATGCTTGATGGCCAGGAAGCTGAGGTTTCGCATTATAAGACAGAAGTCCTTGCTAAGTTTGAAGAGCTGATGAAGCAGGCAGAAGCCTTGCAGAAAGAGTGAAAAGAGGTTTGGAACCATGTTCAAGTTCCTTAAGGATAAGCTGAAGAAAGCTGTTTCTATTTTTTCCAAGAAGGTCGAGGAAGAGGCAGAGATAAAAGAAGAGATAAGGGAAGAAGAAATAAAGCCCGAGATACAAGAGCCTGTCAGAAAAGAGATTAAGGAAGAGATTCAGGAAGAGATTAAGGAAGAGCCTGAGGTTTCTAAGCCAACTGAAGCTGAAGAAGAGAAACTGCCTGAGGCAGAGCCTGAGCCTGAAATACCTGTTGAGAAAGAAGAGGAAAAGAAGGAAGAGGCAATTGTAGAGGAGAAGAAAGAAATAACAGAAGAAGCAGCAAAGATTGAAGAGCCTGAGAAAGTTGAGGAAGCACAAGAAGAAGTGCCTGCTGAAGAGCCTGTTGAACAACAACCTGAGGAAAAACAGCCTGAAAAAACAATTCCTGAATTCAAAGAAGAGGCCAAAGCATTTCAAGAGGAAAAACAGAGGAAGCTTCCTTTCTTCAAGAGAATATTCGGCAAGAAAGAAGAAAAAACAATTGAAGCTGCAGAAGCAGTCAAGAAGGAAGCAATCATTGAGAAGAAACTCGAGTTAACCGAGATAAGAGTAGAGAAAGAAACCAAGCCGAGAGCTGAACCGAAGAAAGAAGAAAAAGAAGAGAAGGCAGAGAAAGAAGAGGAGTATGAGGAGAAGAAAGGATTTTTCAGGCGCATCAAAGAGACCTTCACCACTGTCAAGCTTTCTGAAGAGAAATTCGAGAAGCTCTTCTGGGAACTAGAATTGGTTCTCATGGAGAACAATGTTGCTGTCGAAGTCATTGACAAGATAAAATCAGACCTGAAGGCAGACCTCACAACAGGCAAGGTCAGCAGGAAAGGAGTGGAAGAGCTCATCCTGGATTCACTGAGAGATTCTGTCAAAGGCCTTTTCATAGATAATGATTTTAATATCATTGATGAGATAAAAAAGAAGGCATCCAAGCCATACATCATCTCGTTCATAGGGGTGAATGGCAGTGGCAAGACCACTACTATGGCCAAGATAGCCCGCCTGTTGCAGAAGAACAATCTTTCTGTTGTGTTCGCAGCGAGCGACACTTTCAGGGCGGCAGCTATTCAGCAGTTGCAAGAGCATGCTGACAAGCTAGGAGTGAAGATGATAAGGCACGATTATGAGTCAGACCCTGCTGCTGTTGCTTTTGATGCCATCCAGCACGCCAAGTCCAAGGGCATAGATGTGGTGCTCATAGACACTGCAGGAAGGCTTCATGTGAATGACAACCTGATGAACGAGCTGAAGAAGCTCATCAGGGTGAACAAGCCTGACCTGAAGATATTCGTAGGAGAGAGCATCACTGGCAATGACTGCGTAGAGCAGGCCAAGTTGTTCAATGAGGTTGTAGGTATCGATGCGATTATTCTTGCCAAGGCTGATGTTGATGAGAAAGGAGGAGCAGCTGTGAGCGTCAGCTACGTGACCAAGAAGCCCATCATCTATCTGGGAACTGGACAGAAATATGATGATTTGCAGGAGTTCAAGCCGGAGATAATAATCAAGAACATCGGGCTTTAGATAGCCTTCTCTGAAACAGATAGAATAAACAGGAAATAAGAAAAGAGCAATTCACTCTGAAGAATTTAAGAATACTTCCTAAACCTTCTCAAAAACTCCTACAGCATGCCCGCAGGGCTTTCCATCCCAGCTGCAGAGGTCTGTGCAGCAGCCTAAATGGACATTGCCGCTCTTATGCTTGCAGATGACCACCGTATTGGTATCTCCTGTGAAGTCAACACCGCATATATTGCATTTGGTCACTAATTCCACCCCTTTAATTAATCTGTTTATGATATTTACAAAAAGGTATTCACAAAAAATAAATGGGGGAGTGGGGAAAGCTGTTGTCTTTTCTTGCACTATACCAAGCTTGCAACGGTGATTACAGATTGGAATAGAACTTTGAAAAAACAGCTCTTGCTTTCCCACCCTCCAGCACTAGTTAAGTGCTTTGGCTTTTTAAATTTTATTAAAAATAAGTATTATTGAGATGATCTTGGACATATCATATGGTTTCGTTCAGGCCGAACGAGTCAACGAATTCGATTATAAGCTTGTACTTGTTGAGATATTCAAAGCCCTTGGGAGCCAATGAGTAGGTCTTTCCGGCCTTGGTGATGTTCTCAATCACGAACCCCTTTGAGATGAGCTCTCCCAGGTATTCTTCCAGCATCTGGTGCGATAGGTTGGACTTGTAAAGGATATGGGTAGGCTTAATCCTGCCGTTTTTGTTTTGAATAGCCTTCAGGATATCATGGATGACCTGAAGCCGGTCTCTTTTTTTGTTCATATTTTCTTACCATCATCAAGTTAATTAAGATGAGTATGTAGGCTGCTAGCTCAAGGAAGTATCCTACTACATAATAAACTGCATTATAATTGACAGAGAAGATGAACTGGATGTTACTGAGCAGTATCAGGGCAAAGGCAAAAAGCATAATCCTGGTGTTGGTTCTTTTATTTTCAAGATAATGAAACAGGTAATGAAGGGAGATATATACTAATAGTATGGATGATAGGAGATGATATAAAAAAAGTGGATTTTCAGTGAATACCAGGGAAAGCAAGGCTATTATCAGCAACAGAGAAAGAGTTTTTGTGCTCTTGACCTTCAAGGTCATGTATACTAAGACCACTAACCCGATAGTGAAAAGGATGATGCGGAAATGGAATCCTATAGTTTCGATGACCTGGAAAGAAAACAATTTCATGGCTAAGCTTATTTGGTCATCCAGCTTTGACAAGGCAAGGAAGTTAAAGGCAGACTCAATTATATATGCGAGTGATATGAAGAGAAATGAAGATGCAAAAAGCCTCAGAGGCCTTTGATTAGAGAGGCGGTATATTCTGAAGGCATAGATGCTTAATGTCAAGGTGATTATGGCAAAAACTAGTTGCATGACAACATCATACCCTAAAAACCAGCTCGGCACCAGATAGGTGTGCACCATTGAGCTTCTCGAGACGCAAATTCCTTTTTAAATCTTATGTATCTTTCCTCTTGAACATTCTTTAATAACAAATTTATAAAGGATTTTCCAAGATATTCTCATAAGCCCTTTGATAAAAGGCTTTTGGAGGCGAGTGACATGAGAACAATGCAAGAAATACGGCAGGAGCTTTTGATCAAGGAAATACGGACAGCCTACTGGCGGCTGAACCATAGTGTCCCGACAATGAAAGAGATGGATGATCTTGAGGAGGTGCTGGTATGATGAGCCAAGAAAGCCATGAAGAAAGTTACGCCCAGGACCTGTTGCTAGGAGATTTTTTCCATTGGACCATGGACAGGACCGGTCACTTTGTAATCGAGCAGAACGAAATAGGATTTGGAGGAGATTTTCAGACTCTTGAACTGGACGCGATAACAGAGCGGATAATGGATGAATGATGGCTTGATGCTGACTGACAAGAAAGTTAATGAGGGATCTAAATGATGAACTGATGTGTTGGAGAAGGGCAGGACAGGAACGATTTCCCCCCGGGCCTGTTCTGTTCCTGCAATATTTCTTGCGGGCGGACAACCAAAAGCTTTATAAATCAATAATCATTTCCATATGATAATCATTATCATTTAAGTTGTTGGGCGGGTATGAAACTATGCGCATGACCAATCAGAGGCTCAAGATTCTAGAATACCTTAAGGGCGTGAAGACGCACCCTACTGCAGATATGGTCTACAGGGCAGTTGCCAAGGAGCTGCCGAATATCACCTTGGCTACAATCTACAGGAACCTGAATCATTCGGCAGAGCAAGGAGAGATCCAGAGATTTGAGGTGAACTGCACCAGCAGATTTGACGGAGACGTGAGCTTCCATCAGCACTGCATCTGCAAGAAATGCGGCAAGATACATGATATCTTCGAATCCAAGATAACCAAGGACACCATGAATAAGGTTAAGTCAAGTGACTTTGAACCTGAGAGCATCAATATTCTCATATATGGAAAATGTAAAAAATGCAGATGAGGTGTAAAAAATGAACCAGACAATACAAAACCTGACCAAGGCCTTCATTGGTGAGAGCCAGGCAAGGAATAGGTACAGCTTCTACGCAAAAGTCGCGCAGAAAGAAGGATACGAGCAGATAGCAGAGATCTTCATAGTGACAGCAGAGAACGAGAGGATTCACGCCAAGAGGCTGTTTGAGCAGATTAATGCATTGAAAAAGAATAGCAAAGAAAAATTTGACCCGATAATGGTGGAAACAGACGCGCCAACAACTTACGGGACAACCATTGAGAACCTCAAGGCAGCAATTGCAGGCGAGCACCACGAGCACGCTAGCATGTACCCTGAGTTTGCCAAGATTGCTGAGGAAGAAGGCTTCCCAGAGCTGGCCAAGCGCCTTTTAGCCATAGCCACGGCAGAAGAGCACCACGAGGAGAGATACAAGAAGCTCCTTAAAGAGCTGGAAGCAGGTACTGTCTTCAAGAAGAAAAAAGAAACATGGTGGGTTTGCAGGGAATGCGGCTATGTGCATCTAGGCAAAGAGCCGCCTGTGAAGTGCCCCGCATGCGACCACCCGAGTGCATTCTATCAAGTGAAGTGTGAGGATTATTAATATGAACTCTGAATGGAAAAAAATTAAGGAGTGATAAAAATGGGAAAGACATTTTGGAGATGCAGAGTGTGTGGAGATGTGCACTATGGACTAGCAGGGCCTGAATTTTGCCCTACTTGCAAGAACAAGAATACCTATGTTAGCATTGACAAAAAAGAAGCTAAGGTCATCATGCAATTATGAACCTATAGGAGGTGATTATCGTGGGTTGCGGATGCTGCGGAACAAGCGCAAAGAAAAAGAACAAGTGAGAATGGCTAAAACTCTTTAAATTATTTTTATTGATTAATTTAATTTAGGAGGCGATAAAAGTGGGAATAGAGCTACACCAAGTATATAAGTGTAACATCTGTGGGAATATCATCCAGATTAATTTTGTAGGCGGGGGCCCGCTTGTTTGCTGCGGAGCGCCAATGCAGCTGATGAACGAGAACACAGTGGATGCTTCTTTGGAGAAGCACGTGCCTGTGATAGAGAAGACCAAGAATGGATTCAAGGTTACAGTTGGCAGCGTGCCTCACCCGATGGAGGAGAAGCATTACATCCAGTGGATTGAGATCATTGCTGACGGCAAGTCCTACAAGGAATTCCTGAAGCCAGGCATGAAGCCAGAGGCAGAGTTCTGCGTAAAGGCTAGCAAAATCATTGCAAGAGAATACTGCAACCTGCATGGGCTATGGAAAGCGGAAAAATAAGCAGGGAAAAAGCTTTTTTTGGAGTCTTATTTTTGTTAATGTTATTTTTATTTCTGACAGGATGCAGCAATCGGCAGGCACAAGCAAATAACCTCCGGCCATGGTGCAAGCCATTGTCAAGACATTGAAAGCAACAGGAGCAGATGAAGAGAACATAATAACAGACAACTTTGCAGGATACTGATGGAGTGAGATGAGACATATGAGAATTCTGCTGGCAAGCATCAACAAGCTGAGAAAAAGCGATGTGAAGGACGTTGTAGAGAGGCGACTCAAGGAATTCTCAGATTTCAAGAAGAAGAATAATGATGAATGGTTCTCTGAGCTTTGCTTCTGCATCTTGACTGCGAATTCCAAGGCAGAGACAGCCATTGCCATACAAAAAGAATTAGCCGCCTCAGGATTCTGCACCTTGTGCCTTGATGATATAAGAGGCGCAATAAAAAGGAACAAGCACAGATTCCATAACAATAAATCAAGGTTTATTGTAGAAGCAAGAAAGCACATGAAGATCAAGGACTTGATAAAAGACATGTTTGACAAGGATGATGAAGGACAGCTGGCTGCACGAGAGTGGCTTGTGAAGAATGTCAAGGGTCTTGGCTACAAGGAAGCAAGCCATTTCCTAAGGAACGTCGGCTACTTTGATCTGGCGATCCTAGACAGGCACATACTTAACTTGATGCTAGAGGACGGGATGATAAAGGAAAAGCCCAAGAGCCTCACAAGAACGAAATATTTTGAGATAGAGAAATTATTCAAGCAGCTTGCAAGCAAATTGGGAATGAGTTGCGCAGAGCTTGACCTGTACATGTGGCGCATGAAGACAGGAAAGGTGCTCAAATAAATCAGTTAACTTTTTATACTTATGTTTCTTGTTTGTTTTCTTATGAAGCTTCACATCTACCTGTTCAGGCACGGACAGACTTATTTCAATAGGGACAAAAGGTTTACTGGCTGGAAGGATTCAAAGCTGACGCCAAAAGGAATCGAGGATGCCAAGCTCGTGGCTGAGAAGCTTAAGAGCAAGAAGATTGATGTTGCCTTCCAGACGCATTTGTCGAGATCAAAGGATACTCTCAAGGCAGTCCTGAAGTATCACCCAAAGTGCAAGACCATAATCATCAATGACAAGATGATCGAAAGGAGCTATGGCAAGTTCCAAGGGCTCCACCACACAACCATAATAGCTAAGTACGGAAAGGAAAGGTTTGACAAGTGGCACAGGGCCTATGATTATCCACCGCCAGGAGGCGAGAGCGTCAAGATGGTGGAGAAGAGAGTGCTGAGTTTCATCAAGGAGCTGATTCCTTTCATGAAGCGCAATAAGGCTAATGTGGCTATTTCTGCGCACGGAAATTCTATGAGGCCTTTCAGGAGGTATTTTGAGAAGCTCAGCATAGAGGAGATGAGCAAGCTCGAGAATCCCTGGGATGACTATTTTGAGTATGTGATTGAAGTTTAGCGCAGTATCATAAGCTTTTTATATTCTGGCTATTAACCTAAAGCAGCAACGATGATTAGAGATAAATTGAAAAAATTGCTCATAAGCGGGTCCATAATTCTATCGATGACCATGCCTGTTCTTGCTAAGCAGAATCCTCCTAAAGCAAGCAAGCTGGAAAGAGTGGTCATGCTCTCTAAAGGAGATTCTTTTATTGAAAGCCATCATACCTTAGATAAGAATGAGCAGAAACTAATAGTTGGGCTTGAGGAGCTGCGCTATCAGCTGGAAAAAGATGGCTTTGACAGAGACAAGATTAACCAGCATTACTCCAGGAACAGAATTACTCTCCGAAAAGATATCATCAATTATTTCACCAGAGCCCCTGAAAGCAGGGCAGCAGCGAGAAAACTCACCTATGCGGGCTACAGGAAACTTGTAGGCCTCGATGATAAGATTGAGGTTGCTCCTGGATTCTTCGATATGTACCGAGATGCACTGGCGGAAGCCTATCAAGAGCATGCTGTTCCGCCGAGCATCGTCGCTTCCATCATAGGCATAGAATCTGATTTCGGGAATAACAGGGGTAAATATCCTGTGTTTGATGCCCTGATATCGTTATACCTAACTTCGAGGAGAGGATTTGCTTATAATGAAATCAAAGAGTTAATCAGGTTTTGTGACAGGAATAATAAACAGCTGAACGAACTAACAGCATCCTATGCAGGAGCTGTTGGCTGGGCTCAGTTTATCCCATCTTCCCTTAACAGGCTGTTCATTGGCAAGCACGGTGATTTCAAGGCAGACCCTTTTAATATAGACGACTGCATCCACTCAGTTGCCTATTACTTGAAAAGGAGCGGTTGGGACCCGAAAAATGGAGAGAATATAAGAGAAGGCTCGAGGAATTGGAAAGCTCTGCTATCTTATAATAAGTCGTCAGTGTATGTCAGGGCAGTGCTTGAGCTTGCTGAGAGCATCGAAAATTATATTAGCGCTTCAGCTAGCGCCAAGCCCCAGGGAGTCGGATTTTGAATTGTTTTAGGGCAAAATATAAAAAACAACCTTGTTTCTTTGCTCTGCGAGGTGGTTTTAGATGACTAAAGTTTTGTATCTGCTCGACTGCTACTTAAAGGAGTTCGAGGCTACTGTTGAGAGTGTCAAGGATGATAAATATGTTGTGCTTGACAGGACTGCTTTCTATCCGAACGCTGGAGGCCAGCCCTATGACACTGGCAAGCTTATTAGACTGAGTGATAATGCTGAGTTCAATGTGGTTTTTGTTGCCAAGTTCGGAGATGTGATAAGCCATGAATTCTCTCCCGCAGGCTTGAAGCCTGGGGATGAGGTAAAAGGGATCATTGACTGGGAGAGAAGGTACAGGCACATGAGGATGCACACAGCAGCCCATGTAATATCCATTGTCATCGAGAAAGATGCAGGAGCGCTTATTACCGGCAACCAGCTTGGCTTGGACAAGAGCAGGATTGATTTTGACCTCGAGAACTTTGACAGGGACAAGTTTGAGGGATATATTGTTAAGGCTAATGAGCTGATTCAGAAAGGCGCAAAAGTCAACCTTTACTTAATGCCAAGGGAAGAAGCCTTGCAGAAATATGAAAGATTAACTAATCTTGCTAAAGGATTCTCAGATGAGATAAAGATGGTCAGAATAGTTGAAATTGAAGGTGTGACTTTAGAAGCTTGCGGAGGAACGCACCTAGCAAACATTAGCGAGATTAAAGGCGTAAAGCTTATCAAGCTTGAGAACAAGGGCAAGAGCAATCGAAGGCTGTACTATGAGCTGGTGGATTAGGTCAAAGGGCTAATCTCAGAGCTGGCTGCAGCAACACCATTTCTGCCCGCTTTCTTGACAAAGTACAAAGCGTCATCAGCTTTTTTGTATAATCTATTAGCATCAGCTTTAGTATCATCTCTGAATTCTGGCTTGATTGAGGCAACGCCTATGCTTACTGTGACGTCGCAGCTCGCCTTGAAGTTGTCTTCGATGTTTTTTCTTAATCTTTCACCAAGGGAATAGCCAGCATCAGTTTTTGCATTCGGCAAGATTACAGCGAATTCATCGCCTCCAATCCTGTGCAGCAAATATTGTTCTTCTGACCTTAGAGTTTTTTTCATTGTCTGCGCCAGATTATAGAGCAGCTTGTCTCCCTCAGGATGCCCTTTGGTATCGTTATATTTCTTAAAGTTGTCTGTGTCAATGATGAGAAGTGTCACGTATTCTTCCTTTCTGATGGCCCCGCTTATGTTGGTAGCCAACGAACGCTCAAACCCATTCCTGTTGGATATTTGTGTTATCGGGTCTATGGCTATCAATTGCAGAATTACTTCTTTCTCTTCAGATGTTAGTTTTTCAAAGATATTTTCTAGTGTCTGTTTTTCATTCATTCGACCTATTATGGTTCGCATCATTTATAAATCTTTCGTTTTTGTAGTCATCTATAAGTGGTAACATGAAGCTTTTGGCAAAAACTTTATAAACAAGCAAGCCAACCTCAATGGCACAATGACACGAGTTGATTGTCTTCATAGGTAGAGAACGAGTTCTAGATAGTTATCTTTATATAAGCAACAATTTTCTTGGTGATTGTCTTCATAGAGGAGGTTATATTTTTCGCAAAAGTTTGGCGGTGTTGGTGTAATCTGGCTAGCATAGGAGACTGTGGATTTCCAAGCAGAAATCTTCTGATCCGGGTTCAAATCCCGGACACCGCCCTTTTATTTTTAATAAATTATATAAACTATACTTTATAAGGTGATACTCATGCAGCTTGAAAACTCAAAAGGGACCAGGGACTTTCCTCCTGAGGACAAGATTCTCAGGAATGAAGTAGTTGAAAGATTGAGAAGAGTGTTTGAGAGATACGGATATTCTCCCTTGGAGACTCCTATTATTGAGCGTTATGAGCTCTTAGCTGCCAAAGGAGGCGCTGGCCAGGATTCTGATGCCATGAAAGAGATTTTCACCTTATCTGACCAAGGCGGCAGGAAGCTGGGATTGAAGTTTGAGCAGACCCTCTCATTTGCGCGGTTCATCGGCATGAACCCTAACCTGAAGATGCCTTTCAAGAGATACGAGCTTGGGCCTGTGTTCAGGGACGGGCCAATAAAGCTTGGTAGGTACAGGCAGTTCTGGCAATGCGACGTCGACGTTGTTGGCTGCAAAGAGATGATTATCGACTCAGAAATACTTGCTCTTGCTCTTGATGCTTTCAAGGAATTAGAGCTTGATGCTTATCTGGAGGTTAACAACCGGAAGTTGCTCAAAGGAATAATTGATTTTGCTGGGATAAGGCCTGAGCTTGCAGATTCTGTCATCATCTCAATTGATAAGCTGAACAAGATAGGCAAATCAGGAGTCATTAAGGAGCTTGAAGACAAGAGAGTGGGTGAGGACCAAGTCGCAAAGCTCATGAGCGCCTTTGAGTCCAAAGGTAGCACTGAAGAGAAGCTGAGAATGCTTAAAACAATCATAACCAGCAACATAGGAAAGGAGGGATTGAAAGAGCTGGAAGAGGTCTTCTCCTATCTTTCTGAGGCGCAGAAAAAGAATATCGTGTTCAACATTTCACTGGCAAGAGGATTAGGCTATTACACAGGCACCATCTTCGAGGGCTTTGTGAAGGACAGCAAGGTCGCTTCCTCTATCTGCGGAGGAGGAAGGTATGATGAGATGATTCCCTTGCTCATAGACAGCAAGAAGGATTTCCCTTGCATAGGCATAAGTTTCGGCCTCGATGTGATAGCTGATGTGATGAAGCTCGCAAAAAAAGAATCTGACCGAACAGTCACTAAAGTGTTTGTCATTCCTATAAAGACGCCTGAGAAGTGTTTCGGGCTGTGCAAGCAGCTTAGGGATGCTGGCATAAACGCAGACATGGACTTCCAAGGCAGAGGCATAAGCAAGAACCTGAACTATGTCAATAGCATGAACATCCCATATGCCATCATTGTCGGAGAGCAGGAACTGAGACAAGACAAGGTCAAGCTCAGGGATATGAAGACAGGAAAGGAAGAATTGCTTAGCGCCAGTGATGTTATCAGGCAACTTAAGGCTTGATTATCCATTTATTTTCTAGCTATTTATTTTTTCTTAGCCAGCTTCTTGAGAACTTTTATCTTCTTCAGGCTTATCTTTCCCAAGAGCTTCTTCTTTTTCTTGGGCTTTTCCGCCAGCACAGCTTTCAGCTTATTGGGATAGTTAGTGAATATGCCGTCAGCGCCGTTCTTGACAAGCTTTCTCATCAAGGGCTTGGTGTTGACAGACCAGACATTGACCTTGTATCCTCTTGATTTCAGCTTCTTGATGAATTTCCTGGAAGCGAATGAATAGTTGAGGTTGACATAGTTTGCGCCTGAGAACTCTGCTGCTTTCAATACCAGCAGGTGAGTCACATTGAAGGATAGCTTGGACAGGAGAATGACTAGCGGATCATGCTTGGGATTGGGAGATACATAGAACACATAGGCTCTCTTTACAGCGGGCAGCTCGATCTGAGCTATCTTCATGGCGGAGATTGAGCCTGATGACAGGATTACTTTGTCCTGCATGTTGTGTTTCCTGACGAGCTCTGCGACTTTCCATGTTGGCCTGAATCCTTTTATCTCTATGTTAAGCTTGACATCACTGTTGATAAGGGCAAAGACTTCTTCGAGCGTAGGTATGTTGTGTCTGCCTTTTTTCGTTTTTTGCTTTCTTATCTCAGCCAATGTCTTGTTGGCGACCTTGCCATTGCCCGTGGTGGTTCTTCTTAGGCTAGGGTCATGGATGACTACTATCTGATTGTCTTTGGTCAGATGAGCATCAATCTCAATCCAATCTACGCCCATATCAATGGCTTTCCTTATGCTCATGAGAGTGTTCTCAGGGTATCTGCCAGAAAACCCTCTGTGGGCAATGTTTAATACCAAATTATTCCCCCTTATTATCTCAGAAACTATCTAGTGATTTTGAAGCTCTCGACTTTTTCTTTCAATTCCTTTGCTTTCTTGTCATTCTCAAAGTGCTTCCTGACAGGCTCCACTGCCTGATTGACATACTTGGCTGTCATGGCCTTGAGGTCAGCAGGGTGAAGCTTGCCGTCGCTAAAAGCCTTTTCAAGCTCAGCATAATCTTTGAAAGTGGTGTTGCCTCCGAACTTCTCAGGCCTATCTACGATGAGTTCATCGAATTTCTCGAACAGGATGTATTTGCAGTATTCAAGCACAGGATTATCATGCACTTGCTTTGCAGGGCAATAGGCATTATCCATCTTCCTCTTGATTTCCTCTTCTGTGTCAGTCATGAATATGGCGGTGTCTGGCTTGGACTTGCTCATCTTCATCTCAATAGCCCTGTCTTTTGCATCAGCTGCCTCTGATGATGGAGGCAATAATCCCATGAGCATGTGATGGCTGACTACGACTGGCTTCCAGAAGCCTAGTGTCGGTCCTAGCTCTCTTGCGAGCACATTGACTTTTCTCTGGTCCATTCCTAGCTGGCAGATGTCTGCTTTCAGGTAGAATATGTCAGCGCACTGCATGCAAGGATATAATATCTGGGATGCCTGCAGTATTTCTTTCTCATCCCTGCCCATTATCTGGCCGCATCTTATGATCCTGTTAAGAGTGGAATTCCTAGCTACCTGCATCACCATCTTCCAGTAATTGTCATCCTTTACAAGGTCGCTAGCCCATATGAACTCGACACGGTCTAGGTCCATGCCAGAAGCTTTCCACACTTCTATGAGGTACTTGCCTACAGTCTGTATCTTTTCCAAGTCCCCACCCATCTTGTTGTTGGCCCATGCGTGCCAGTCAGCTATTAGTATCTTGAACTTGCAGCCGGCCTTTATCATCTTGTTGATGTTGATAGCCCTGAGTAATCCTTGGGCTATGTGCACCTTGCCGCTTGGCTCAAATCCGTCATAGGCTATGAGCTGCTTCTTCTCAGAGAGGAGCTTCTTGAGCTCTTCCTCTGTTATTATCTCCTCGCCTACCTGCTTTATGAGTTCGAAGCGTTCGTTCAGGTTCATGTTAATCAGACAAATATCTTGTTTCGTTTATTAATTTTGCTTTTTTAGTGTCCTGTAATGAGAGCTCTTGTGGATGTGCGGCTCGTAGGAGCCTATCCTTATAAGCTCAGGCTTTAATCCCATCTCTTGAAGTTTTGACTCAAGCCCATTGACAAAATGAGTCTGGTCATAGCCTAAGCAGATGATGTCAGGCCTTATTTCATCTATTATCCTGTACTTGTCAGCAGATTCATAGCCAAGCATTGCCTTGTCAACATAGTCGAGATTCTGGATATTGCTCAAGCGAAAGTTTTCGTCATGATGAGGCTGTTCTCCCTTGACCTGTTTCACAGTAGAATCCCTGGCGACTACTACGACCAGTTCGTCACCCTGTTTCTTGGCTTGTTTCAAGAAATACTCGTGGCCTGGATGCAGGATGTCGAAGGTTCCGAAGACTAGGACGCGGGTCATGGCTATGGCAAAGTCAAGTTTTGTTTTAAATGTTTTCAAAAAATGATTCCAAATCCATTAAATTTAAAAATAGGGACTTCACATTAATTGAAAAAAACGAGAAAATCGTTGTGAGGAGGATTTTTATTAGCTTTCAGCTAAGATCAAGCAAAGAAGATGGACGAGAATATCACACCTTTGGGCAACCACTGGATAGTCGAGTTGTCTGGTTGCGACCCGGAATCGATTTCTGATAGTAATAGAGTCCAGAATATTTTTCTTAAGGCAGCAGAGATTGCCCATGCTAACATCATATTCTATGATTTCCAGCCAGTGAAGCAAGGCAAGGAGAAAGGAGTGAGCGGCGGGATAGTAATCTCTACTTCCCATTTCCTTACTCACACCTGGCCTAAGAGGCAGTACGCTGCTGTCGATATTTATACTTGCGGAGAGACCATGAACGAGGAAGCTGCATTTGACCATATAAGGAATGAGTTCAAGGTGCTTCCTGAGAACATGAAGCTCTCCAAGCTTGAGAGAGGATTGCTTGAAGAAGGCGCAAAGGACAGCGGCTATTTCCTGACAAAGGATTATGAATCTGATTTCAAGCCTGGCAAGAATGATCTTGTCAACAGGCACTACATCATTGATATGTACAAATGCAATCCTGAGAAGATAAGCAGGCTGGAGACAGCTGCTCCTGCTCTTCTCTACGCAGCAAGGCAGGCAGATCCTAAGCTGTTCGCAAAGAAAGATGTCATCATCAACAGGGCTCATAATTTCAGCCCTAGCGGCATGAGCGCTTTGATAGTTGCTCCAGGAGCAGACATAACCATCCACACTTGGCCTGAGCATAGCTACGTAGGAGTTGACCTATTCCTTCCCTATGACAGCAAGAAAGGTGAGAATGCCATTAAGAGTTTGCAAGAAGCATTTGATTCTAAGAAAGTGATTGCCAAGGAACTTTTAAGAGGAAGCCCTGATCCTGGCTACAACAAAAATCATCGCGCGAATGATTTTTGAGCAACCTACCACGCTAGCGCTTCGGGCTTTAGCCCGAGATAGCTTATAGCAGGAGATAGACTAGCACAGGCAATAATAAGCAGCCCATGGCGTGGTTTCTTCCTATGTTCTTAAGAGGAGCTATGAGGCCGATAGCTGTTGATGTGAACAGGACAATGAGCCCTAATGGACCGTTGAGAATAATGCTCATGAACACTATGAAAGCAACAATTGATATAACCAGAAGCCTATAGTTAACTTTCACAATCAACTTTGAAAACTTCTTTGCGAAGTATAACACTAGGAAGACTGCTATTGAGCCCGCCATTACATAGGTTGCTATTAGGACGAGGAATGAAGGTAATTGTATCTGGGTGAGCTTGGAGATTATGACTATTGCTCCGTCCTTTGCCTTGCCTAAGGTGTAGAACGTGACTAGAGAGAATATCACGCTCATGGTTCCCATTGCACCCACTAATGCGAGATAGCCTTTGTCGCCTATCTTTCTCACTATCTGGTTTGAGATTACTGCTCCTTGCGCAGGCCCCATCCCTGGAAAGAACTGGATGAGAAAGACAGCTATTGAGCTGCCAGAAAGCACTTTCACAAGTTCTTTTGGCTCAAAATCAATGCGCTTGGTGATGTTTTGCGGTGGTATCTTGGTGTTCTCGAAAAAGCTTAACATCAAACCTGACACTCCGAAAAGCCCTGATAATAAAGGGAAGAGAGGCTCTTTCAGGTTGGGGATTGAGAAAGTCAGTAGGCCTAGTGAGCCTGCGAGCATGAAAAGGATGAAGCTCCAAAGCTTTTGTTTCTCACGCAGAATCATGAAGCCTATGATGATTATTAGTATGTAGGCCAGATAAGGCTTTAGCAAGGGATAAATCTTGTTTGCGACTAGGATGAAGAAAGGGATCATGCAAACAGCTATGATTAATCCAGTGTACGCTCCGAGAATAGTTATCTTGACTGCCATGTAAGCTTCTCCTTTCAGGAGCATTCTTTGGCCTGGCAGGACTGACAAGGCATTCTCATCATCAGGGGCTCCAAGATAGATTGAAGGGATGGTGTCGAGGAATGAATGAGTTACTGCTAGGGCGATGATGAAGACAGCTAAGCTGAGGGCTCCTGTGTGCTGCAATAGAAAAGGAGACAGAGCAAAAAGAGTTGTCGATACAAGGTTCACATGGATTCCTGGAGTGATGCCTGTGAAGATGCCTGTGAACATTCCCAGGATTGCTGCAATCAATATTTCAATAAGCATATTGTGCGGCGTGGGCGGGACTTCCAAAGTCAAAGGGGCACAACTTTTTGTTCTCAAAAATATTAGATTTTTGGAACCACCAAAAATACTTTGTATTTTTGATTTGAACCCGCACGAGACTTGGGAGTCTCACCAAGGCATCAACCTGGCGCAATAACCAGATTATGCGACCACGCCTTTGCACAAATGATAAAGTATATATACTCCAAAACATTAACATACATTGACTTGGGAGTCTCGCCAGAATATCAACCTGGCATTTTTTCTTTTTTAGTTCATACCAAGAAGTGCTTTATATATTGTCCTGAGAAAAAACCGCAAATTTTTTATTGAAGCCGGATTTTTTCATTCAGTGATTATAATGACCAAAGGCAAAATATTCAACATCCAAAGGTTTGCGCTGCACGACGGCCTTGGCATTCGGACTACTGTCTTCCTGAAAGGCTGCCCTCTCAGCTGCTGGTGGTGCTGCAATCCAGAAGGCATGAACAGCATTGATGGCAGCGAACATGGTGTTGGCCAGGAGCGCGAGGTAAGTGTTGATGAGCTCATGCGAGAGATTGAGAAAGACAGAGTCTTCTATGAGCAGTCTGGAGGGGGAGTGACTTTCTCTGGTGGAGAGCCTTTGGCTCAGCCAGCCTTCCTTGATGAGATGATTGAGAGGTGCAAGGATGACAGGCACAACTATCACGTGGCACTTGATACTTCTGGCTATGCTTCAGACATCATTTTCCGCGAGATAGCATCTAAAGTTGATTTGGTGCTCTATGACCTTAAGCTTATCTCGCAAGAGGAAAGCCTCAAGTACACTGGAGTTCCTTTCTGGCGTTCAATAGAGAACTTATCATATCTTAAGGACAATGGCAAGAGATTCATCCTTCGCATGCCTATCATTCCAGGAATCACAGACACAGATCATAATCTTGAGAATGCCAAGGAGCTCTTGAGGCGCATAGGCAGTGTTGAGGAGCTTGACCTGCTTCCCTATCATCGCTTTGCTGAGTCCAAGTATGATAAGATGGGCTTGGAGTACAAGCTCAAAGGATTAGAGCCTCCTTCAGCTGAAAGGATGGCTGAGATCAAAAAGTTCTTCGAGGATGCAGCGCTAAAGGTGAAGATAGGAGGCTAGACTTAATAATAGAAGTAA
>JBGOZE010000022.1:0-17428 GCA_041479965.1 Candidatus Nanoarchaeia archaeon
AGATACTTAACATGCTTGCTTGGGGTCAAATTCTATGGGAGTATATATCCCTGTCCTGCATTAAATTGGAACGGTACACGCTACATCTGCAAGCTTGCCAATGAACATGCAGATAGGTTAGCAGATGAGTTAAAAAGATGTGGCTGTTCTGCTACCATTATCAATCACGCCCATTTAAAGAAATAGAACAAATTGAGTATTTCTTCAACTGTTCTGCCACCGGGTTTGGGGGTAGAACAAAGAAAGTAAAGGTAGTGTAGTATATAAAGTTTATCTTGTTATTGTGGAAATATACGGAAATCCACACTGGAATTTGATTTTGCGTTAACTTTTTAAGAAAGCAGCATTTACTAGCCTTCATTAGGGGGTGATATCTTGGTTGACGAGAGAGAAGTGGGAAGGATTTCGCACTATTATTCGAAGATAGGCGTAGCTGTGATTGAGCTTTCTGACACCTTGAAGGTCGGAGAAGTCATCCACATAAGAGGAGCAACTTCGGATTTCAGCCAGCCAGTTGATTCCATGCAGATAGAGCATGCTTCTGTGCCAGAGGCCAAGGCTGGTGAGAGTATAGGCTTGAAAGTCAAGGAGCATGTCAGGGAGCACGATAAGGTCTTTGTTGTCTCGCCTTGAAAAATATTTTTTGAGTATTTTTTTCAGCTTCTTTTGCTGAGTAAGATATTTGCCTAGCCATTCTTCTTTCCTATCAAATAGGATTATTTTTCATTAAACTTATAAATACTGATGGGATTATTATGTGTTGGAAAATGAAGCGCATAGTTGTCATCGGCGGAGGAACTGGCTCTTACACTGTCCTCAGAGGGTTAAAGAAGTATGATGTTGAGCTCACCGCAGTAATTAACATGATGGATTCTGGCGGCAGCGCAGGCAGGCTAAGGGATGAGTTTGGGTTTTTGCCTCCAGGTGATGTGCGAAGAGGGCTCATTGCTCTGAGCCCTGAGACCAGCATGCTTAGGAAGCTTTTCGAGTACAGGTTCAGCAAGGGACAGGGTCTTGAAGGCCATAGTTTTGGCAACATCTTATTGACAGCCCTGCGTGACATCACTGGCAGCGATGCTCAGGCAATCGAGGAGGCTGGCAAAATACTTAATATTAAAGGCAAGGTTTTGCCTGTGACAACAACTGACTCTCACATAGGAGCGATTCTTGAGAACGGACAGGTGATTGTGAGCGAGGTTAACCTTTACACTCCAAAGCATGATTCTCGCTTAAGGATAAAGAAAGTCTTCCTGGTGCCTAAGGCAAAGGCTTACAAGCCAGCGGTTGATGCCATCCTGAAGGCTGATAAGGTAGTGATTGGCCCAGGAGGCTTGCATTATAGCCTCTTGCCTAGCATTCTTGTCAGCGGAATAGTTGCTGCATTAAAGAAGACCAAGGCCAAGAAGATTTATGTATGCAACATAATGACCAAGGCAGGCGATGCAACTGGCTTCAAGGCTTCTGATTATGTGGACGGACTGGAGAAATACCTTGGCAAGGGAGTTATTGATTATGTCATATGCAACAACAAGAAGCCTTCTGATAAGCTGCTCAAGGAGTATGAGAAGGAAAAAGCAGAATTTGTTGAGCCTGACCTTAAAAATCACAGGTTCAAGGTTATAAGGACAGACCTGCTCGATAACATCAACTTAGCAAGGCATAATCCTGACAAGCTCGCGAAAGCAATAATGAGCATCTGAGGCAGAACAATGATAAAACTTCTCATCTTTGACCTTGACAACACCCTCTTCGATACCTATGGCCAGCTAGGCATAAAAGTGCTTGACAAGATGATTAAGCGCATGAGAAGGGCTGGCTTGACAGTGAAGCAGGAAAAGGTTTTGAGAGAAAAATACATATTCACGGGATTCAGGATTCTTGCCAATGAGCTGAGGCTTTCAGATAAGGTCAAGAAGATAGGCATGTCTGTCTATGAGGAGATGGACCTATCAGGCATAAAGCCTTTTGACGATATTGATGTTATTGGCTCTTTGGAGCAGAAAAAAGCCCTGGTCACCTCTGGCACAAAAGAGGTGCAGATGAACAAGATAAGGATTCTTGACATAGGGCACCTGTTTGATGATGTGGTGGTTGATGAAACCAACAATCTGGAGGGAAGGAAGAGGATATTCTCTGAGCTGGCAAAGCATTATAGGCTGAAGCCAGAGCAGGTATTAGTCATAGGAGATAATCCTGAGATTGAGCTGGCTGCTGGAAAAAGTTTGGGGATGATTACTGTCCAAATAAGAAGGAGAGAGCATGTGCTCGAGGGGCAAGCAGATTATCATGTCAAGGGCTTGCATGAGATGAAGGATATTATTGAGGATGCTGGAAGATGAAGGCTGGCAAGAAACTCAAGGCAGCAGAAAAATGGCCAGAGCAGCTGATGGCTGGCTATTATTTCAAGGACATGCAAGCCTGCCCTTGCAGAGAAGCATTTGAAGGCATAACCTTCGTCTGGGAAGCTCTTGTGAAAAAGGATAAGCTGCTCGACATAGAGCACACTGTCAACCATGGCAAGCTAGCCAGCACCAGCAAGACAGAAGGCAAGGTAAAGATAGGCAAGAACACAGTTGTCGATCACTTTGTAAAGATAGAAGGGCCTGTGATGATTGGAGAGAACTGCATAATAAAGAAAGGAGCTTACATCAGGCACGGTACCATCATCGGAAATAATTGCACCATCGGGCACAACAGCGAGATAAAGAACTCCATTCTGTTTGACGGCGCCACTGTATCTGAGAAGACCTATGTCGGCGACAGCATCCTAGGTAAAGGAGCGTGGGTGGCCACTGGAATCACTCTGGGCAATTTCAAGCTGAACAAAAGAGAAGTGGCTGTATTTGTCCACGGTAAGGCCTATGATACTGGTCTCAAGAAGCTTGGGTGTGTGATCGGCGACAATGCAAGGCTGGGCAACAACCTGGTATTCAGCCCAGGAACCCTTATAGGTCCAGGCGCAGTCATCTATTCGAGGATGCCAAGCTTCTTTGAAGCAGGCAATACCTATGAAGTTGAGCAGTCTGTGAAGAGGAAAAATAGCTGATGCCTAAGAAAAATAGCTTATGCTTGTTTCTTACTAAGAACTTTTAAATAGTCTGCCTTATTTTTTATGCCTATGAAAACAGAACTCACCTCACTGGACCTGCACTACTTGATAAAGGAGCTCCAGCAATTAGTTGGCGCTCGAGTCGACAAGTTCTATGAGAAATACGATGACAAGAAAGAGTTCTTGTTTGTCTTCCACAAGGTAGGAGCTGGCAAGTTCATGCTTAGGATCCATCTCTCCAACCTTGCCTATCTCACGGATTACAAGCAGGTTTTTCCTGACTCTCCTCCTGGCTTTTGCGTTTTTTTGAGAAAACATCTAGGAACTGGACGGGTCAAGGAAGTCAGGCAGAAAGGGTTTGACAGGATTCTTGAGATTGTGTTTGACACCAAGGAAGGAGTTAGAATCTTGATATGCGAGCTTTTCAGCAAAGGCAACATGGTGCTAGTTGACGAGGAATACAAGATAAAAGGCCTGCTTGAGAGCCAGAACTGGGAATCCAGGACTGTGCGTGGAGGAGCAAAATATGAATATCCTCCTTGCCAGGAAGATACTCCAAGTCTTGGCGAGGAGCAATTAAAAAAAATTGTTTCAGACTCAAAAATGGACTTAGTCGTCAAGACTCTTGCAGTCAACCTCGGGCTTGGAGGATTATACGCGGAGGAGCTTCTCGCAAGGGCAGGCACTGGCAATGACAAGAACAAGCTTGGCGACCAGGAAATAAAAAAAGTTTATGCTGAGCTCAAAGGATTGTTCAAAGAGGAGATAAAAGCAAACAAATTTGATGATGAAATTGTGCCCTTTGTCTTTTCCCGGGCTGCAGGCGCAACTGAGCGGATTGATTATCCTAGCTTCAGCAAAGCCCTTGATGAGAACCTAAGTATCAAGGCAGCCAGCGCTGCAGATGACAAGATGGTTAGGGAAAAGCAGACCAAGCAGAACAAGGTTAAGCTCGTTGTTCAAAAGCAAGAGCAAAGATTAAAAGAGCTTGAGACAAGCATTATTGACAACCAGAGAAAAGGAGAGCTTATCTACGAGCATTACCAGGAAATAAAAGAGCTGCTTGACAGCATCAACGCTGACAGGAAGAAGATGAGCTGGGAAGAATTGAAGAAAAAATATGCAGGCAACAAACTAATTAAAAGCATTGATGAGAAGCAAGGGCAGGTGATTATTGAACTATGAACCCTTTCATCCAAAGATATAAGGAGCTAGGTGAGGAATTCAATCCTGAAGATATTAAGCCCAAGCCGGCTTTGCGAGTGAACACTCTCAAGACCAGCGACTCAGAGCTGCTCAGAAGGCTCAACGCCAAGCTCACCAAGATAGATTGGCTTAGTCACGGCTATCATTATGAGTCAGAATTCTCCATGGGCGCTACTCCTGAATACCTGCAAGGCTTTTGCTATCTTCAGGAGGCTGCCAGCCAGTTGGCTGCAGAAGCGCTCGACCCAAAGCCTGGAGAATTGGTGCTTGACATGTGCGCTGCTCCTGGCAGCAAGACCACTCACCTTGCCATGCTGATGGATAACAAGGGAAAGATAATCGCGCTTGACTCTAATAATCCCAGGCTTCCTAGCCTGCAGAACAACTTGGAAAGGTGCGGAGTGAGCAACACTATTGTCTACAAAAAAGATGCGCGGTTCGCAGATGACCTCGGATTGAAGTTTGACAGGATACTGCTTGATGCTCCTTGCTCAGGCAACTTTGCCAATGATGAGCAATGGTTTGAGGAGAGAAAAGTAGATGATTTGAAGATGATGGTCAAAGCCCAGAGGCAGCTTCTTGAGGCTGCGCTCACTGTGCTGAAGACTGGAGGAGTGCTTGTGTACTCGACTTGCTCTCTTGAGCCTGAGGAGGATGAGCTAAACATTGACTGGTTGCTTAGCCACAGGACAGATATTGCGCTTGAGCCTGTCGAAGCAAAGATAGGTGATAAGGGCTTGACAGCTGTTTTTGGCAAGGAACTGAACAAGGAAGTGGCCAAGTGCAGGAGGCTCTGGCCCCGTAGGACAGGAACTCAAGGGTTTTTCTTGGCCAAGATAAGAAAAATTAATAAACACTGAAATCAACGACTATATCTGGACATGTTCAAGAAACTTAGAAATAAAGACCTTGAAGATAATCTGGAGCAAAAAGTTGATAAGAGCCCGGTGGATTTAGAGAATTATTTGGGCACAGTCTATGTCACTAAGAATAATTCTAAATACGAAATAACTGATGAAGGGGAGTTCAAAGGTAGGCCTAGCATCGAGGGAGCTAAGATTAGCATGGCTGCTGGAATTGATGAATCAGTCATGAGTGATTTCTTGTTCTGTATGAGCGCAGATTATGATAAGGCGATGGAAGAGTTTGATTATTTCGTCCAGAAATACGGCCAAAAGCTCAGGCCTGGTCTGCGCCTGGTCGCAAGCCTGACTCCTGAGGCGAGAAGAGAGAAACACAGGGTAGGGATAATAACTAGCCCCATATCATCAATAGAATATGCTCGATGAGTTGTTGTTTCCCTTCTGCTTAGGCTCAAAAAGTTTTCTGGTTTCTCCGGAATTTCTCCATTTTTTAGGCATAGCATTATTTAAACCACCTCAGGGCTTGTTCTTGTCACAAGAACACGAGGTGATCCATAATGGGATTAAGCAACCGGAAGGAAGAAGAGCTAAAAAGGATGCCCCGCATCCAGAGCAGGATAAAAACGAGCAAGAACGGCAGGTACATCATACAGCAGACAGTGATAACCAACGTCAAGCCAATAGAATACTACAACGCCATCCTTGCCAACACTGTCAAGATGACAGACGAACCCCTGGAAGATGACGAGCTCATGGTCGAGGACGGGGCTGAGATTGCAAGGAAGATGAAGTGAGATTCTGAAATTATTTGTTTTTTTTCTTTTTTTGTTATTGGAATGCAAAGAATTCCAATTCAAAAATTCGAGCAATGAATTTTTGTTATAACAAAAAGTTTAACCGAAAGTTATATAAATAAGTTTAACATTACGAGAGGTGCTTGGATTGAAGAAAATATTTTTCGATGACCATTCAATAAGGAGGCTTGTGCAAAGAAGCTCGAAGTTCAGCCTTGATGTCTTTGACGCTAGAAAAAGGGCCTGCGAAGCTATTTTGTGCGGCAACATTTCAAAAACAAAAAAGTCGAGAAGAAGGACAGTATTTTACAGGTACTATCACGACAACCTATCATTTTTCGTCTTTTGCATAGAGAACAAGAGAAGGGGCTCTTACGAAGTGAAGAGCATCATAATCCAAGAAGGAAGGGAGTGATACCAAGATGAAAGCCGAATATTGCGTGAAGTGTGACGCGAAGCTTCAGCCAGCGATGCTGACTTTGCGGGGATTGAAGCTGGAAGGGCTGAAATGCCCGAAATGCGGAGAGAAAGTGTTCAACGAGAAGCAAGTAGATGCGGCTCTTGCGGCATTGGAGCAAAAAAGGCTCAAACATGAGTACAAAAAAACACCGATTAAGATAGGCAACAGTTACGGAGTAATATTCCCAAGAGACCTAGTCAGGGTATTCAACCTGGACTCTGGAAAGACCACCCTTGACTTCAAGATGGACATCGCCAAGAACAAGATAGAGATAACTGTCCTTTGAGGTTAGAAATCATTTCTTTATAGGATTACCTCCCGCACCCCCAATTATACTGCCGATAATACCGCCTAATGTATATGTCCGGTCGGGTTCATTAGTGTGAGGCGGAGGATTCTTGTCATATACAAACAAGCCCCTCAGGTAAACCTTCATATTATATTTACCCTCAATTTTCTGCTTTCCAGCCGCTTCCCAATCAGCAGTCCAGACATACACACGGTATGGCTTCTGGTTAATATCCTTTCTGATGGCCGTGATCTCTGCTGCGAACTTATCCTCGAATTTTCTTTCAACAAGAACTAAGTATTTCTTCATGTCGCCAGGCAGCTTCTCGAACCTGCGGTCAAGCATATAAGCTTCAACAGTGAGCCCAGTCTGAATCACAAACCTCAAATCAGGATTATCGTCCAGATCAGACTCAGCAATCGTGCCATAGAAGACATACCTTTCCAGGTTTTCTTTCGGGAGCGCTCTTATTTTTTCCCTATATTCTCTATATGTTTTCTCATCCTGCTGCACTTCTTTTTGGGAGGACATCTTTGAACTGGCTTCAGGACGAGCAGAATAATCCTGGCCAAGCGCTCCTGCTGTTGCTAAAGCCAAACCTCCGATTACAACTATTTTAGGAAGTTTCTTCTTAACAGAATTCCAGTTTTTAGATACGATGTCCTGTAACATGGGAGACTCTTAAATAAGGAAAGTAATTAGCATTGATAAATTTTATGTTTCAGTTAGTTAAGTGCTGTTGATTAGCGTAGCTATGAGTTTTTGTATGGGACTAAGCGAGCATAGCGAGCGCATGTCGCATTTTTTGATTAAACTTTGAGATAAAGTTTAAAGGAGGACAGCTTTCCGGGTCTCCCACACACGAGTGCAGTACGCCCCGGAACGTGTGCGTGCTTAGCTTCTGTGTTCGAAATGGGAACAGGCGTTACCACGCAGCTATGACCGTCCAGGAGATAAGAAATTCTGGCTATTTAAAAAGGTTACTGTTTTTGTGTTGTTAGAACCTCTTATCACAACCTTTAAAAATACTCTTTCTCCTCTTTTAATTAATAATCCTGTTATCAAGGAGGTATTGAATATGAAGCTTTTATTCATCGGAAGCGGTTATGTAGGACTGGTCAGCGGCGTCGGCTTTGCTGACCTGGGCAATGAAGTCACATGCCTGGATATTGACGAGAAAAAGATTGATGCCTTGAAGAAGGGCGAAGTCCCGATCTATGAGATGGGATTGAGAGACCTGATTGAGAGGAATGTCAGGCTTGAAAGGTTGAAGTTCACCACAGACGTCGAGAACTCCATGAAAGAGAATGATCTCATCTTCATCTGCGTAGGCACTCCACCTAAGACGAGTGGAGAGGCTGACATGACTTTCTTCTATGCAGCTGCTGAGAGCATAGGCAAGCACATGGATTCTTACAAAGTGATTGTTAACAAGAGTACTGTACCTGTAGGAACAGCAGACAGGATAAGGAAGATAATATCCGAGGAGCTGAAGAAGAGGAATGTCAAGATTGAATTTGATGTTGTGAGCAATCCTGAGTTCCTGAGAGAAGGAGCAGCCATCAAGGACTTCCAGAACCCCGACAGGATAATCCTGGGAACAAGAAGCGAGAAGGCAAGGGAGATTTTGGGCAAGCTCTACAAGCCTCTTAGCAGGACTGACAAGCCAATACTATTCACCACTGAGAAGAATGCTGAGCTCATCAAGTACGCCAGCAATGCAATGCTAGCGACTAGGATAAGCTTCATGAACGAGTTCAGTCAACTATGCGAGCACATAGGCGCTGACATCAAAGTGGTTGCCAAAGGAATTGGATTGGATAACAGGATCGGCCCAAGATTCTTGCAGGCAGGCTGCGGCTACGGAGGAAGCTGCTTCCCAAAGGATGTCAAGGCATTATCACAGATGCTAGAGCAGTACGGACTGACATCCAACCTCATGAGGACTGTTGATTACATCAATGAGAGGCAGAAGAAGAGCATGGTTCCCAAGCTCAAGAAATTCCTTCCGGAGCTCGAAGGGAAAACCATCGCAGTCTGGGGGCTTGCATTCAAGCCAAGGACAGATGACATAAGAGAAGCTCCAAGCCTCACAGTGATAGACTTGCTACTGAAAGAAGATGCTAATGTCAGAGCCTATGACCCTGAAGCCATGGACAACATGAAGCAGATATTCAAGCACGGAGTTTACTACGCGAAGAACGGCTATGATGCGCTGGAAGGGGCAGATGCATTGATTGTCCTGACAGAATGGGATGAGTTCAGGGAGCCTGAATTTGAGAAGATGAAAGAGCTCATGAAGCAGCACATCATCATTGACGGTAGGAACATCTACGAGCCAGCAGACATAGAGAAACTAGGCTTCAAGTACAAAGGAGTCGGGAGATAGGAAGATTAAGATTTTTTTTGAATTAAATTTATTAAATTTTTTTAGAACTTTTATTTAGTCTGTTTTTTGCGTTTCTTTAGCCTTTTTTTGTGTTTTTTCTAAAGTAATCCAGATACTCTTTCGCAACATTCTGCCAGCTTATCTTCTTCTCTGCGTATGCTCTCTGTTTTTTCTGCTCTTGCTTCTGGTTCTTCAGATACCATTCAGCGTATTTCAGTATTTCCTTGGCTGCTTTCTCAATATTCTTTGATGGGTATAGGCATCCTGTTCCTGAGTCTTTGACTATTCTCTTGAACTCTGTGATGTCAGGCACTACTAGTGCGCATCCTGCTGCAACTGCTTCTAGCATTGCAAGCGACTGCCCTGTGTAAATGCTGTTCAGTAGGAAGAAATCAGCTGCTTGGTAAGCTTGGTGAAGCTCTTTATACTCAATCCTTGGTATGAATATCACATCTGGTGTCTTGAGCTTCTCTACTTCTTGCTTCATGGCAATGTCAAGGCTTCCCTTGCCTATGACTAATAATTGGCATTTTTTCTTTTTCCTCAACAAGTCAAATATTCTTATCATCTCTACTGGCCTGTGCTGGGCTTCCAGCCTTCCAACAAATATGAAGGTTGGCTTGTCCTTGTCAAGCCCATACTTTGCTCTCATGCTTTTCTTTTTTTTATCATCAACTGGCTTGAACCTAGGAGTGTCTGCTCCGTTGGAGATGTAGAGGATGTTCTTCTCTGGGATTCCCAGGCGTATTATCTCCTTGGTCACATCGTCGCTGGCGCTCGTGAACTTGATTCTCTTGTCAAGCCTTGCAAAGCACTGTTGCTCTAATTTTCTCATGAAAAAATAATATATTCTCATGAATGTAGTTGCAGAAGCTTTTATGTGATGCCAGTACTCTGCGTATGAAGTGTGAGTTGTTATGTGAATCTTTGGAGAGTATATCTTGTGCAGCAGCAATGGATTCTCCAGAAGCACAACATCATACTTTTTCATGTTCTTCTTAAGAAACCTTCCTATCTGCCACCAGTAATATATTATTCCTATTCCTCCTGTCTTCTCTGTCAATGCCCACCAGCCTTTTCTTATGTCAGGCCCATCAGGAGAGCAAACCTGTACCTTGTTGTTCTTGGAGAATTCCTGAGCAAGATTATAGGCAACATTGGCTATGCCGCTTCCATGCGGAGGGTATTCAAAAGAACATATCAGGATTTTCATTTTGCATCCAGGACGAAATCATTTTCTTTGCTTGAGCTTCTTCCACCAGGAAACATTGTCCTTGTACCATTGGATTGTTAGCTTCATCCCTTGTTCAAAAGTCACTTTAGGCTTCCAGCCAAGCTCTTTCTGCAGCTTAGAGTTGTCAATGGCATATCTCCCGTCATGGCCTTTCCTGTCAGGAACAAAATCAATGCTTTCCTCGCCTTTGCCAAAAGCCTTGAGCAAAGAATAGGTTATTTCCTTATTGGTTTTCTCGCAGTCACCGCCCACGCAATAGGTCTCTCCTATCTTTCCCTTGTGAATGATCAGGTCTATTGCTTTGCAGTGGTCTTTGACAAAAAGCCAGTCCCTGATGTTCATGCCATCGCCGTAAAGAGGAACCTTTTTTCCTTCCATCAGGTTGGTTATGAACAATGGGATTAGTTTTTCTGGGAACTGGTAAGGGCCGTAGTTGTTTGAGCAATTGGAAATAGTCACAGCCAATCCGTGGGTGTGATAATAAGCCATGGCCAGGTGGTCTGCTGCTGCTTTGCTAGCAGAATAAGGGCTTCTCGGGCTGTAAGGAGTCTTCTCATTGAACTTGCCTGTCTTTCCGAGCGAGCCAAACACTTCATCTGTTGATATCTGGTGGAATCTTTTGTTATGGATTCTTGCAGCTTCAAGCAGTGCATGAGTTCCGAGCACATTGGTCTTGACAAAAACATCGCTCTTCTCAATTGACCTGTCAACATGGCTTTCTGCAGCAAAGTGCACGATGATATCAACTTTCTCCACAAGCTTTTCCACGAGCTTGATGTCGCATATGTCTCCCTGGACAAAAGTATACCTTGGCTTATGCTTTGGGTCTTTCTCGATTCTTTCCAGGTTCTCCCTGTTGCCTGCATAGGTCAGCTTGTCAAGATTGATTATCTGATAATCAGGGTGTTTCTCAAGGATGTGATAGATGAAGTTTGTTCCTATGAATCCGCAGCCGCCTGTAACAAGCATTTTCATAATCATCTGCTAAGGGTTCGCAGCTTTAGTCCTGCGAGGAATTAGCATTCACCTCTTTGATTTTTTCATGATAGTAAACACGCTTTCCTTTCTGCTTCGCATAGGCAATCTCTTTTTTAGTTGATTCACCAATATAGCCGCCTACATTTATCACATAGATTGCTTCTGCTAAATCTATTTTCCTTAGATGGACTTTATCTAAAATCGTCTTGTCTTTTGTTGACAAATTTAGATTATCTGCATGGCCAAAGCAAGAAACAGTCAGTACTACTTTCCCTGATAAAGAAAGTCTTCTGTTTACTTCCTCGAATTCTTTTTTGAATCTTGTGCTTCCGCACAGGGTTATGATTTCTTCTTTCACAGCTTCACCTCGCTGTATTCTCCGAGTATGAGCTTGTGGCCTTTGGGATGCTTTCTCTCAGACAATATGTGAGTATGCCTTCCTATCAGGCTGTTGACTATCTTCTCATCAAAATGAATGGTCACATCATCGAGGATCACTGATGACTCAATCTCTCCTTTGGTTATCTTGCAATTATTGCCAATGGAAGTGAAAGGCCCGATGTAAGTGTCAGGCCCTATCTCGCAGTTATCTCCTATGATGACCGGGCCTACTATGTGGCTTCCAGTCCTGATAATGGTGTCCTTGCCAATGCTCACAGGAGGCTTGATGACTACGTCGCACTCAATATTAGAATGTTTCTTGTGCTTCAGCTCCATTAGCACCAGCCTGTTGGCATTGAGCACAGCTTCTGATGTTCCTGTGTCGTCCCACCAGCCTTTGACAGTGCATGAATCCACTTTTTTCTTTGACTTGATCAGGACTTGTATGGCATCTGTTATGTGCAGTTCGCCATTCTTTCCAGGCTTTATCTTCTTGATAGCGTCAAATATGCACTTGGTGAATATGTAAACTCCGACAATCGCAAGGTTGCTCTTGGGTTTTTCAGGCTTCTCTTCCACGTCGATTATCTCTCCTTTGTCATTGAGCATTCCGACTCCGTATTTCCGTGCATCTTCTACTTTGCACAGCATGATGCTGGCATCTGGCTTGTTCTTATTGAACTCCTTGACAATCTCCTTGATACCCTGGCTCAGCATATTATCTCCGAGATACATAACAAAAGGCTCGTCTCCAAGATAATCCTTTGCAGTCATCACAGCATGGGCTAATCCTAGAGGACCTGACTGCTCAATATAGGTTATCTTTGCTCCCCACCTTGAGCCATCGCTAAGAGCATCTGTTATGAACTTAATCCTCTCAGGAGTGTAGCCAACAATGATTCCTATGTCTTTAATGCCTGCATTGACCAAGTCCTCCATTATATAGTACAATACTGGCTTGTTGGCTATTGGAACAAGTTGTTTTGGCCCTGTATGGCTAAGAGGCCTGAGCCTGGTAGCCATTCCTCCTGCAAGTATGAGTCCTTTCATTTTCTCCCTCCTCTGAAGAATGATTTGATAGCATCACAAACTCTCTCAACTTCTTTTTCTGTGAGCTCAGGAAACATGGGCAATGAAAGAATCTCTTGCGAGTATTTCTCTGCAACAGGGAACGAGCCTTTCTTGTAGCCGAGGCGAGCATAGGCTTCTTGCCAATGGATTGGCAGCGGATAATGTATTCCGCAGAGTATTCCTTTTTCTTTCAGGTATTGCTGTAGCTCATCTCTCTTTGAAGTCCTGATGACAAAAAGATGATACGAGTGCTTTGCTCCTGATAGCTCAACAGGATAAGAGACTTCTTTGACTCCTTGGAGAAGCTTGTGATAATGCTTCGCAAGTTCTCTTCTCCTATTGACCCAACTGTCGAGATGCTTGAGCTTGATGCTCAGCAGCTTAGCCTGCAGCTCATCTAATCTGCTGTTGATGCCTTCAATCTTGTTCTTGTACTTCTCAACCTCTCCATAAGTCCTGAGCATCCTTATCTTCTCTGCAAAATCATCATCATCAGTAACAATTGCTCCTGCATCTCCATAGGCTCCCAGGTTCTTGGTAGGGTAGAAGCTGAAGCATGACGCAAATGCCAAGGTGCCTGTTCTTTTTCCATCAATCTCTGCTCCGTGAGCCTGGCAAGCATCCTCAATAACAACTATGTTGTGCTTGGCAGCAATCCTGTTTATCTCTTTCATATCAGCAGGATTACCGAACAAGTGCACTGGAATAATTGCCTTGGTCTTCTTGGTTATTGTTTTTTCTAGCTTTGAAGGGTCCATGTTATGAGTATTAGGATCTACATCAACCAAGACAGGCTTCGCATTTGCTTCAACAATCGCTACAACAGTGGGAACAGCAGTGTTAGGCACAGTTATCACTTCATCGCCAGGGCTAATACCGATAGCTCTCAGGGAGAGTTGGAGCGCCTCTGTGCCATTAGCCACTCCGATGCAATGCTTTGCTCCGCAGTAAGCTGCGAATTCTTTCTCAAAGTTCTTGACATTATTGCCCAGGATGTAAATGCCACTGGACAAGACTTCTTCTGCGCCTTTCAAGATTTCGTGCTTCATGCCTTCATACTGCCTTTTCAAGTCCATCCACGGCAAAATCTTTTTAGAATCCTGTGAATCAGCCATGTTTTCACCAATAGTGCTCCTTGTTTTTCTTGTAGAACTCAACTGTTGCTTTTAAGCCTTGCTCAATCTTGACTTTAGGCTTCCAGCCGAGCTTCTCAATCTTCTTGGCATTAGCAATATAATCTCCAATCTCAATCTTTTTCTGCTCTTCCTTGAAAGCCACAAGCTCATATTTTCCAGAGCCAGCGTTCTTAATGATTTGCTTGGTAACATCAATCAAGCTAGTGCCTCTTCCTGAGCCGATATTGTATACTTCTCCGTTGGCTTCATCGCTTATTCCGACTAATAGCAGGCAAGAGCACACATCATCAACATGAAGCACATCCCGCAACTGTTTTCCATCCCCAAAAATCTTTATTGTGTCTCCTGCGATGGCTTGCCTGATGAACCAGCCAATAAATCCTTGCTTACTATTCTTTATCTGCACCCTCGGACCGTAGATGTTGGTGAGCCTCAAGGAGGCTGAGCTGATGCCATAGGCCTTGTTGTACAGCATGACGTATTGTTCAGCAGCCTGCTTTGAGACTCCGTTGCAGTCAGTTGGCAGGATTGGGTGTTTTTCATCAACTGGATTGTATTGTATCTTACCGTACTGTGACCTTGAGCCAGAATAGATCACTTTTGCCTTCGGGCAGTTCTTTTTAATTGCTTCAAGGAGATTAAGCGTTGCAAGAGCATTGAGCTCCAGGTCTTCTTGCGGATTATTCATGCTCTCAAGATGGCCTATCTGGCCTGCAAGATGGAAAACATAATCAAAGCTTTTCACAACCCTGAGAACATCATCTTTTTTGCGCAAATCAACCTCTTCAACCTTGACCTTGTCCTTGATATCGTGGATGTTGAAGTGATTAGCTCCGCTTGCTTCAAGCAGGCAATCGATTATTGTGACATTTGCTCCAAGCTTCACAAGCTCATGGCAAAGATTGCTGCCGATGAACCCAAGCCCTCCTGTTATTAGGACGTTCTTTCCATCATAAGCCCCAAAACTTCGCATGTGCCAGATGAAACAAAAGATGTTTATAAATTTAGTGAAACTTATTATCAATTATAGAAAATTGCTCTTTAAATTCAATTTTAACTTAGAGTGATATTCAAGCTTTCTGTGTAATTTGCGCTTGTTGTATTGGCCTTTGCTGTTAAATGATAGGTTCCTGTGCTGCTGAAGTTGTTTTGTATCATTATTGTTGTGTTTTCGTTTGGTGTTAGTGTTGTTTGTTGGTTGCTCCAGATGATTCCTGCTGTGTCGTTGGTGTTTAGGCTCCAAGTGAAGGTCTTATTGATTGAGAATAGGTTCTTTACTATGAATTCGAACATAGCTGATGTTCCTGAACTGTAGAGCTTTTGCAGGTTAGTTACGTCTAGTTCATTAACGCTTACGCTTGTTGATTCTTTTTTGCTGTGCTTGTAGTTGTCTGATGCGTTGATTGTTGCTGTGAAGTTTCCGTAGCTGGTGTAATTGGCTTGTCTTGTAAAGTTTATTTCCTGTCCTGGCGTGAGGATAATGGAGTTATTTGTTAAGTTCTGTGTTCCTGTGTTTAGGACGTAAGAGGCGTTTATGTTCTTGTTTAATAGGTTTTCTATTCCAAAGCTGAAGTTGATTATGTTATCTGACTGGTTGATAATCCTGAAATCATTGATTGCTATGTCAGGAATAAGTAAGTCAAGGCTTGTTTCGTAAGGGTTGAAGTCATCGCTTACATTGACTGTCATGTTATAGCTTCCTGTGTCACTGAAATTATACTCAAAAAGGACAAATGCTGACTCGTAAGGAGAGAGGTTTATTGCTGTGCTTGATGAGAAGTTATTATTGTTGCCAGTTCTTACAGTCCAGTCAGCATTAGTTAGGTTATAGCTTCCCTGGTTGCTGATTATGAACTCAAAGGTTCTCTGGGTTGAATTGCTGTAAAGCTGCTTTAAGCCGCCAACAGCCAAGTCTCCGACAAAGAATAATTCAGTGAGAGAGTCATTGACAGACTTGTTGTTGTCATAAGCGAACAAAGAGACGTTCATCCAGCCCCCGGAGGTGTAGTTAATGTCAAAGAGCAATTCTAGCTGTTCATTTTGTACAAGTGTGACGTTGTAATTGTTAGTGATATTAGCTAAGCCAGTGTTGAAGCGCCAGCTTAAGTTTGACAGAGTCTGGCCGCCATCATTCTCAATTACTACTTCGTATATTTTACGGCTTTGGTTGCTGTAAACTTCTTCGATGCTATTTACAGCTACGCTAGGAGGCGGAATGATAGTGAAGTTGCTGTCAGAAACATCAGAGCCAGTATTTACACTGTCAGTAGCGAGGACTTTAATCTTATAATCAGTTCCATAACTAAACCAAGCATTAGAAACTTCATAGAAAGTTGTGTTCAAATCATAAGCCAGAGTAGACCAAGTGGAGCCATTATCATCACTAATTAAAACAGCATAAGCTAAAGTATCATTATCTAAGTCAGAGGCGTTCCAGGAGATGTTAAAGAGATTGATAAATGTCTGTCCGCCGTTGGGGCTGATTAGAGTTAATTTAGGAATATGTTCGCTGGCACTCTTTTGCGCTTTGCTTGAACTACTCAAAGAAATGGTGAAATTAGTAATATTTTCCACCGGTACAATAAAAATTAAGTGAGTCTCGTTTAATTCTTCTTCACTTCCATCTAACAACCTTAAGGTGTAAGTTGGGTTAAATAGGAAACTTCTTTCAATGGTGCCATTTTGGTTTCTCAATTCGAAAGAGTAATTTCCACTTATCAGATCATCTTGGGACGTTAAATATCCTCCATCCGCGCTATAAAAATTTCCAAACGACACATTTCCCGTTATTCTGTTTAAAGATATTGGAATGATATATACCTCAATAGCATCATACAAATATGAATAATTTTGAAATTCATCTAATAAATGATTATAATTTTGCTGGTCAATCCACACGTTTTCTCCTACAACATCACCCATCACATTCTTAATTTTTCCGCTTGACCAAGGAAAATCATAAAGATTAAGTGTGTAAATGAGATTCGAATCACTAACTTCACAATAAGTATTAGTGCAATCGTCAGAATCGAGTATCCCATTCTCATCTAAATCATGATTAGGGCATCCACCATCAGCAACAAGTTTATTACCGTCTTGATCTGTGAAATCATATGCGTAATCATTCCCGTAGTATTCATCGCATAGAGCATATGAATGTCCCAGTTCATGAGCCATTGCTATTCTTTGGTTGTCCTTAACCAAAACAAAATTATTAAGAAATCCTGAACTAGATTTATGATAACCCTCGGCTGAAAGAAAACCAGAGTTGTAAACACCAATGAAACGATTATAGGATGACAGTTTACCTTCAATGGCGGTCTCTAAAGCAAAATTTAGCAAAGCTAAATCTGCTTGGCCTATCGTTGATAACGTTTTTGTTGTGACTTTGTATGATAAAGTATTATTTGTAACAGGGAATATTTCGTAAAAAAATTCGAGTTGTGTTCCTATATCTTCTTCATAACTGTCAAAATTAAAGTCAGCCAAGGGACCTTTGATAGGTTCGATTAAAAAACTCAAGTTGTTCGTTGTGATAATATTAACCATTACGGTAGCATTATTATTTGACTGATTTG
>JBGOZE010000023.1:0-16770 GCA_041479965.1 Candidatus Nanoarchaeia archaeon
AAAATTAATCCTTTTTAATCCTTTACGTCTTTGTCTTGAAATACAATAAGGGACATGTTCTCAGTAACGCTTAATAAATAATCCAGCAATAGAGTTAATTCATGCAGTTAAAAGCCAAGCCTCGCCTTTATCAGGAAAGCATCTTCGCGAACTGCGTTAAGGAAAACACTCTCGTAATACTCCCGACAGGACTGGGAAAGACAATGATTGCATTAATGATAGTGCTGAGCTTACTGGCATCAGCTGCAACAGTCAGTGCGCAGATATCTGAGTTCGCACAAGTCACTGTTACGCTCATCAATCAGCAACCAGACCCTGTTGCCCCTGGCAATGTGGTAGAAGTCAAGTTCAGGATTGAAAACCAGGGCTCTGACGCTGCCCCTAATGTTGAGATTAAGGTGGTTCCCAAGTATCCTTTCTCTGTCTACGGCGGAGAAGATGACATTAAAAGCATAGGGACTCTTGCCGGCTACCAGACAGGAGATATCGGAGTAAAGGAGAGTTGGAAGTTACTTGTTGACTCTGGCGCTGCAACAGGCGACAACACACTGGAAGTGTGGTACAGGGTAGACAAAGGCACCTGGTCTAAGAGCGGTGACTACACAATATCTGTTAAATCAAGAGAAGCAGTGCTGGCAATCAACCAAGTCAAAACAGAGCCTGAGAACATAGTGCCTGGCACAAAAACAAAGGTATCATTTGTGCTAGAAAACCTTGCTGACAACACCCTCATGGATATCAAGCTAAGCCTGGGCTTATTAACCGAGGTAGCCACAGCCACCTCTGTTACTTTCAGAGAGCTGCCCTTCACGCCGCTAGGCTCTGGTGATGAGAAAACAATTAAGAGACTCCTGCCTGGAGAGTCAGCAGAAATAGGCTTTGACCTCTTCACTGACGCAACTGCAGAATCCAAGGTTTACAAAGTCCCCTACACGCTCATATACTATGATGCTTCAGGAACCAATTTCAGCAGAACAGGAATCCTCGGACTACTGGTAGGCTCAGACCCTGACCTGTCAGTCAACATTGACAAGACCGAGATTTACAGCGCAGGAGCAAAGGGAAAAATAGACATAAAAATGGTTAATAAGGGATTCAGCGACATCAAGTTCCTGGACGTGAAACTCACAGAAACCAAGGATTTCAAGATACTATCCAACCCAGAGGTTTACATTGGCAAGCTGGACTCAGATGATTATGAAACCGCAGAGTATACCATCATGGTAAGCAAAGAAGCCAAAGACCACATAACCCTGCCATTAAAGGTTGAGTACAGGGATGCTAATGGCCACTTGTTCGCCAAGGACGTTCCTCTAGAACTAAAACTATTCTCAGGAGCAGAGCTAAAGCAGAGAACCAATGGCAACAAAAGCTCACCCTTAGTAACCATAATAATAATCATTGTGGTAATAGCTGCCGCAGTGCTTATCTACAAGAGAATAAAAAAGAACAAGAAGAAAAGGGAGTAAGAGCGTAAAGGCTCTGCTTTTGCAAGATGTTCAGTGACTATATCAAGCTAGCTGTTAGAAGCCTTACTAAGAGGAAGCTAAGAACCTATCTTACCATGATAGGCATCTTCATAGGCATAGCAGCAGTGGTAGCTCTTATAGGTTTGGGAGAAGGCCTAAAGACAGCCATAAATTCCCAGTTCGGGTTTCTAGGAACAGATATGCTAAGCGTCCAAGCAGCCACTATGGGCATGACAGGGATGCCTGGGGCAGGGGCGCCTAATCCTTTAAGCGATGACCTCGCGGAAAAGATTGAGAACATCAATAATGTTGACCTGGCGTTTAACAGGTACATGGCAATGTCCACCATTGAGTTTCGCGACAAGCAAAAGACAGAGTTCGTCCTTTCTGTTGTTAGCGGTGAGAACCGTAAGTCTTTTGAGAGGATGCTCAACCTGAAAGTGCAGCAGGGCAGGCTGCTGACTGACAGGGACACGAGAGGAGTTCTATTGGGAGATAGTTTCCATAGAGGAGTTACTTATGGCGCTACTTTTGACAGACCAATAAACGCAGGTGACCAAATCCTGGTTAATGATAAGGAGTTCACAGTAGTCGGAATCATGGAGAGAAAAGGCAGCTTTATCTTTGATGACGCCATATGGATGAATGAAGATGTCATGATTAATGAAGGCATAAGAAAGAATGACGGAACAGTAGACATCCTCGGAGTCAAGGTAAAGGATGCTAATATGATTGAGCAGACCCAGGAAGACATTGAGAAACTCCTAAGAAAAGAAAGAGATGTCAAAATAGGCGAAGAAGATTTCACAGTCCAGAGTGCGCAGCAAGCTCTTGAATCATTAAATTCCGCCTTGTTCGCAGTAAATCTTTTTGTCATCATTATTGCAGCCATCTCCCTAGTGGTCGGCGGCATTGGCATCATGAACACCATGTACACTGCGGTGCTTGAAAGGACCAAGGAGATAGGCATAATGAAATCCATTGGCGCAAAGAACTCCGCCATATTCACGCTCTTTGCAATAGAATCAGGACTCCTAGGCATGGTTGGAGGAATCATTGGAGTGCTTATCGGGCTTACACTCGCTTATGGCATGGCCTTCATAGGAAGCCTTGCTTTAGGCTCAGATTTAATACAAGCCAATGTCAGCCTAGGATTGATGTTGGGCTCATTAGCAGGCTCATACATACTAGGAACTGTCTTCGGAGTGCTGCCAGCTATTCGAGCATCCAAGTTGCATCCTGTAGATGCATTGAGAGGGAACAAATAATCAGATAAAGGTAAAAGACAAGAAAATGAAAATCATAAATCCAGATGAGATAAAATATGCGCTCCAGAACCTTTGGCATAGAAGGAGGAGGAGCCTTCTCTCAATACTCTCAATACTCATAGGGATTACTGCTGTTTTTGCACTAGTCAGCTTTGGCATGGGCATAAAGAACTATGTCAACACCCTGGCAGAAGAGTCAGGCACAAACAAGCTGATGATAGGCGCAAAAGGCATGAGTATGATGGGTGTAGACGACACCTTCGCCGTCACCCAGGATGATGTTGATTTCATAGAGAAGATCAATGGCATAGATGAGATATCAGGCATGTACTATAAGATATCTGAGGTAATCTTTGGAGAGAAAAACACGTATACTTACCTAATTGGTTTTGATATGAGCAAGATAGATTTCATATTGGAAGGAATGGGAATTGAGATAGAAAAAGGTAGGAACTTAAGGAAAGAGGATGCTTACAAGGTAGTACTCGGCTACAATTACCTGCTTGACAACAAGATATTCAGCAAAGGCTTGCAGATAGGGGACAAGATACTTATTGATGATGTGAAGTTTGAAGTAGTAGGCTTTTATAGCGCAGTGGGAAGCCCTACAGATGACGCCCAAGTTTATATTACAAGCGAGATGTTCGAGCAGCTCTACCCTGAAAGAAAATACAAGTACAGCATGATAATGGCAAGTACAGAGCAAGGGTTAGATACCAAGACAGTGGCAGACAGAGTGACAGAGAGGTTAAGAAAATTCAAAGGGCAAGAAGAAGGAGAGGAAGACTTCTACGTGATGTCATTCGAGGATGCAATAGCAACCTTTGGGACTATGATTGACATCATCAACGGGGTGCTAGTGCTCATAGCACTGGTATCGGTTGTTGTGGCTTCTGTCAACATAATGAACACAATGTACACTGCAGTGCTGGAAAGAACCAAAGAAATCGGGGTGATGAAAGCAGTAGGGGCAAGAAATGAGGACATTCTATTCATCTTCCTTCTTGAATCAGGAGTTATAGGAATAATTGGGGGAGTAATTGGGGTGCTATTTGGCTATCTTGTAGCAACCGCGGGAGGAGGCTATGCTGCAGCAGCAGGCTACAGCGTCCTTAAGCCAATCTTCCCAGCAGGATTAATCATTGGCTGCATATTATTTTCGTTTGCTGTGGGAGCAGGCTCAGGCCTTATGCCAGCCATCAGGGCATCCAAGCTCCATCCAGTCGAGAGCCTGAGATATGAATAAAATAAAAGATAAATTTTATTAATGTCGTTCTTTACTCTCAATATCAAAAGGGTGATTTTATGGAAGAGGACTATCTTAAAGACGAACTTAAGGCGCTGAAGCTGGCCATTGACAATGAGAAAACTATCAGGGCGTTCTACCTGAAGAATGCTAAGAAGCTCAAGAATGAGATTGCCAGGAAGACTTTCATCTTCCTAGCTGATGAGGAGCTCAAGCACATTGACGCCATCGACGCTTTTAACAAGTCCATCCATGAGGGAGATGAGCCTTTTGTCGAGTCAGGCACAGAGGACGAAGCCCTCAATGAGGTCAGGGAGTTCTTCTCTGACACTGTGAAAGTCGCTGTTGAAAAAGCTGTTGCAAGTGAGAGCGACCTGAAAGCCTATGAGGCAGGATTAGTGCTTGAGCAGAAGGGCTATGAATTCTACAAGAAGTCAGCTGATAAGGCAGAGCATCCAAATGTGAAGAAGCTCTTCGAGTTCCTCATGAAAGAGGAGAACAGCCATTATGCGCTCATCAGCAATGCCTTGAACTACTTGAAGAATCCTGATGAGTATTTCCAAGGTGAGGAGTCTTGGTTCTTTGAAGGATGATTCATAGGCAGATAATAAGCAAGATTTATATAATAAGATAATAATCACATGAGAGAGGTGAGGTGGTGGTATCAGCTAAGATAACCAAGTACAGCTTCATAGGCTTGCTTCTGGTCCTGTTATACCTTACTTTCAAGGTTGCCCAGCCCTTCTTGATGTACATCTGCCTGGGCATAATATTCACCATAGCCCTCTATCCTGTGTACGGCTGGTTCTGCAAGGTCCTGAAAAATAAGAGCATGAGCAGCCTGATAACAATCCTGCTCGTATTGCTGATCATCATCATACCGACCTCTACCATCATTGGCATCTTAACTGTCCAGACCAAGAACATAATCAACTCTGTTGACATAAACCAAGTGTTCAATCAGGAACATTTTGGCAAAGTCAATGATTATATGGTAAATACATTTGGTGTTCAGGCAAACCTGAGGCAGAAGATTAGTGATATCATAGGCAGCATGGGAGATGTTGCAGGATATGCCCTGAAGATAGTAGGCTCTGTCTTTGATACTGTCCTCGGGCTTTTCGTCATGTTCTTTGTGATGTACTACGGGTTCACAGAAGGGAATGAATGGGCGAAGAAGACTCGAGGAGTCTTGCCTTTAGATGATGAGAGGAAAAACAAGCTTGTCAAGCAGATAAAGGATGTGACCAAGGCAGTGATATACGGAGACCTCCTGATAGCCCTGCTTCAGGGATTGCTCGGAGGCATCGGCTTGTTCCTGATTGGCGTTCCCAATGCTGTCTTCTGGGGCTTTGTCATGACCATACTGGCTTTCCTTCCTGTTATTGGCACAGGTCTCGTCTGGATTCCTGTTGGAATCATAGAGCTGATCAACCATGATGTTGTAGGTGGAATATTCATCTTGGTTTATGGAGTAATCGTAATCCTTGGAGTTGACTATCTGCTCAGGCCTGAGCTGGTGTCTGGCAAAGCAAGGATCCATCCTGTTGTCGCGCTTATCGGTATTCTTGGAGGATTGAGATTATTCGGCGTCTTCGGCATAGTCCTAGGACCGGTGATAGCTGCTCTCTTCATAACCATGACTGGATTTTTCTACCAGGATTATATCCAGAAAAAAAACAAGGAAGAGAAAAGTCAGAAGAGCCGGAAAAATAAAAGAGCAGCTTGAGCTTAATAGGGCATTTTCATCTAAGACATTTTCTTCAGATAGCTTCTCAATTTTGCTTTAATTCTCGTTTTCAATTCCTCTTCAAACCCTAACGCATCAACTTCCCTGTCCCAGTCAACCTTGGGCATCTTGGAAAGGGTGCCAATGAACTTCCTGCCTGCAAGCTCGGCCTGTTTCTCAATTTCCTTTGCTTTTGTTGTGCCAAAAAGCCGTAGCACAGGGAACTTGGTGATATTATTTGCGCCTGCTTTCAGCAGTCGTGAATAGTAATTGGTCTTGTCATGCCAGGCTCCTGCAGTGATCCAGAGGTCAGGAAATGCTTCCCTAGTCATCATAATCCATTTCTCATAATAATCAATTGGAGGAGAAGACTTGAAAGGAGTGCCTTTCTGAGGATTTAATGAGTAAAAAGTGATTCTCGTTATCTTATTGTCTTTGATAAAATTTTTCAAGAATCCGAAATCATCAATTGTTTCTCCCAAGCCAATAATCACTGTGATTCCTTTCTTAATGCCTAGTTGGTCGCAGGCCTTGAACATATTCAGTATTTCGTTCAAAGGTTTGGAAGGGCAAATCTTATTCCTGAGCTCAAGATTAACACACTCCAATGTTCCTATGACTCCTTCAACATAGGGCTTAAAAAGCTTTAGCTCACCGCCATCAAGCACTCCAAGATTCAGCCATTGCTTCTTACCTGTAATATCATAAACTCCTTTGATTATAAACAACAGTTCTTCTTTGGAAAAAGAATCATAGCCTCCTGAAATAAATTCTATATCCCAACAACATGCTTTTGATATGATTGCCTCAGCAAAGATTGAAGCAAAGCTCCGACGAGCTTTCAAAGGCTCTTTTATCCTGTCCTTCTGAGTGGACATATAGCAGAAAGCGCAATCAGCCTTGCTGCAATACCAACTAAGAAAGATGGCTCTCTCAAAGCAGGTTGCCTTCAAATCATATTCCGAATCATTTTTCAAATTATTTTTCAAATCTCTCTTCATGAAGAATAAGAAAATCAATGCTTATTAAAAGGTTTTCATCTATTCATCTGAGCGAGTGCATCTCGTGCAAAAGCTCGATAAATGAAGCTATGCTCCAGGCCTGGCTCAGGCATCCTTCGCTTCTCATCCCCTTGGCGCTGCTCACTTCTGCGCAGCAACCAACAAATCCAGAGAACAGCATTTCTTCCTTGCTCGCATGCATTATCCTGTTGATCTGCTTTGCATAATCCTTCTTGTCCAGTCGGTGCAAGGCAAGAGCAGCATAGTTGTTGATGTAGTACCATGAGTCTCCGTTGTGATAGCTTTCATCGCCTTCTCCTGTGTATTCTGACCTGAATAATGGGCTAGTGTAGTTAATGGTGGTGAGTCCTCCCCAATCAAGCCACAGTGCCCTTAGGCAATTATCAAACACAGTCTTCCATTCTTTCTTGGAGAGCAGTTCGGGGTAGATATAATATGCTAAGAAGGCATTGGGCCTTATCACGTTGACTGGGCCTTGCTCTGTTATGCTGTCATGGAGCATCTGGCCTGTGAAAAAAGCATTATGAACAACTTCTCGATAATCCTTCTCTGTTGCCTTGAAGAACTGCTTGGTCTTGGTCATGCTTGCTAATTTGTTATGAAGGCTTAGCATTGACAGGAACAACACCTGTATCTCAATGCAGGCTCCTCTCCTACGGGCAGGCTTGGTGTCCATCCAGCTTTCCTGCTCATTGTTGATTATCAGTCCTGCGCTTGCGTGGGAATGCGACAGCCCATGGATGGCGTTCTCAAGCACTCTCTTTATTGCCAAGAGGTCCTGTTCAGGAAGGTATTCTTCCATGAGCTTCTTGGATTCCAATAGCTGGATGTATTCCTTAATCCTGAAGAAGAGCCAGCCGACACTGTCAATGCTCTTGACATCAGCGGAGTGGTGAGGGTATTTGCTTGGAATCAATCCATCAGGACCAACAAGGCTCAGGTATTTGAAGATTATGCTCTTGACAAGGTAATGCTTGTCCTGCAGCATGATGGCTTTCAGGCTTATGAGCTCATCCCGAGCCCAGAACTGGTAGAACCACGGAAGGCCTGCTATAATCCCCACGCTCCTCTCTTTTCTTTCTGTGCTTATCAGCAAGTCATCCAGGGATTTCATCGCAACATCAAGGGCAAGGTCATGGCTCGTGAAAGTGTGAGTGACATACTTATGATAGGAATTCAGCAGGTATTGCCTGTTCTCATAGACACTTTCTGCGTGCTCCTTGGCTTTCTCCTTGCTCTCTGCAAATGAGAACACCAGCTCAAGGAAATGCTCCACAGGAATGCTTATGGCCTTGAAGACATAGGTCTCTGAGCGTGACTTCCTCTTCTCATCATAGGCATAGCTCTTCTTCACCCACTCTCCTATGAGCTCGAACTGGGCTGCCCCTTTTATTGCCATGAAACTGGTCTTGGCCAGCTTCGATAATGAGAAATCAGAATATTTGTCATATCTGATTATTATGCAATCATCTTCCTTGGTGACAGAGTATATCCTTCCCTGGTCATCGAAGTTGAACATCTCCCTGAAATCAAGCTCAACAGTTATCTCTCCAACATAGTTCTTCACAGAATAGACTAGTGAGTTGTTGAAGAGGTTGAAGCTCTCCTCTGCGCCATCAGGATAAATCCTCTGGCTGTTGAAAAGGTTATTCTTTATAGCACTCGCTTCCTTGGAAAGCCTGATATCATCGACGGTCTTATAGAGTTCCCATTTATCGTGGTCTAGGAAGAACAAGCCTTGCATATGGGTGAAGTTCTTGCTGCCCAAAGAAAGATAATTTCCTTTCTTGTTGGTTATCAGGAAAGCAACTTCCCTGCTTGTATGCTCATCCACTCGCCTCTCTTTGAAAGAATGTATTACGTGCAAACGCCCTCAACCTCTTTTTACTTGCTTTCCTTCTTCTTGTCTGCAAAGCTTATGGTGCAATGATCCCCTACATTGAGGTGCTTAAAATTATCATCCACAAATGCCTCTTCGCCGATAATCGAGTTCTCCAAAAGTATGTCTGAGATTTTTGCTCTCTCACCGATTATGCAGTCCCTTAATATGCTATTGGTTATTTCTGCTCCTTTTGAGATGCTTACATAAGGTCCTATGATAGAGTCTTTTATCTTGACGCCGTCAGCTAGGTGAACAGGAGGGATGATTACACTGTTAATTGTATTAATCAAGCGATTATTCTTTTTCAGCAATGCCCTGTGGGATTCCATCAGGGTTTCTGGCTTGCCAGTATCGTACCAGCCCTCAATTTTTGGGCAGATGAAATTAACCCCCTTCTCCATCATATAGGTAAGAGCATCAACCAGGTAGTATTCGCCCTTAAGCGTTATGTTATTATCATAAAGGTGCTTGATTCCCTTGAACAGTAGCCTGTAATCCTTGATATAGTACAATCCTATGTTGGCAAGCTTGGAAATTGGCTCCTTGGGTTTCTCAATTATCTTCCTTATATAACCCTTCTTATCAAGTACGCATACTCCAAAGCGCTGGTAATCCTCTACTTCCTTAACCCAGATTATTCCTCCCTCATCATCTTTTAGCTTGTTAATAAGGCCGAGGTCAGCTTCAAACAAGGTGTCGACATAAACTATTATGACAGGCTCCTTGACGTGGGGTTCGGCCAGCTTAATAGCGCCAGCGCTCCCGTCTCTTATTTTCTGCTCAATGAACTTTGACTTGAAATCATAGTTCTTCTTCACAAAATCCTCTATTTTCTCCTTTAGCTTGCCTGTGATAAAGATTACTTCAGAAATCGTCTCTATTCTATTTTTCTCAGCTTTTTTTTCCTTAAGCAGTTTTTTTTGCTCCTCATTGAAAAGCTTGAGCTCATCCAGGATGTGGCTCAGGCAGGATTTTCCAGCAAATTCAATCAACGGCTTAGGCTTAGTATGAGTATGAGGCCTCATCCTTGTGCCTTCGCCTGCCAATGGGATTATGACTTGCATGTTATCACCTTATCGCCTAATCCTCCAAGAGGAACATATACTAAGAATATGTTTATAAAAGTTATGATAATCAACAACCTCGCCCTAAAGGGCAAGATATATCGGTAGACAAAAAAGCATAAAGCGAGGTTGTGATTCCAAAACTGAAGGTTTTGAACCAAAAATTCATTGAATTTTTGATTCCAAAAAAGGAAACCAATCCTCAACTTAAAAGTCTAGGTATGCTTTTTTGCCAATAAGGATAATCAGGATAATACACCTAGAAATCATACTTTGTGTAGAACAGCCGCTTGGCGAACTCAACCAGCACCAGATACACAACAACCAATCCAACTATGGCTAACATGATGTGCAATGGAAGGGGCTGGAACCTGAAGAACTCTCCGATGGGCGTGAAAGGGATTATCCAAGCCAGGACAACGCATGAAATGCTTGTCAGCAAAAGCTTCCAGTTAGCAGTGCTCTGGATGAAGGGAATCTTCTTGGTCCTTATGACGTGGATCACCAAGGTCTGGGTAGCTATGGATTCTATGAACCAGCCTGTCTGGAACTGGGCGGGTGTCACCTTGAACACAAAGAAGAGCAGGATGAAGGTGATGATGTCAAACACTGAGCTTATGGGGCCGAGCAGTATCATGAACATCTTAATGAATTTCATGTTCCATCTCTTGGGCTTCTGGATGAATTCCTCATCCACATTATCTGCAGGTATGGTTATCTGGGAGAAATCATAGATGAAGTTGTTGAGAAGGATCTGGACAGGCAGCATAGGAAGGAAAGGCAAGAACAGGACTGCTGGAGCGACAGAGAACATGTTGCCGAAGTTAGAGCTCAGGCCCATCATGATGTATTTCATGGTATTGCCAAAAGTCCTTCTTCCCTCAAGCACGCCATTCTTGAGGACTTCAAAACTTTTCTGGGTGAGGATCATGTCAGCTGATTCCTTTGCAACATCCACTGCGCTATCAACAGATATGCCTATGTCTGCTGCCTTCAATGAGGGCGCATCATTGATGCCGTCACCCATGTAGCCTACGATGTGGTTGTTTTTTCTCAAGGCCTGAATGACCCTGGTCTTCTGTTCAGGCGAGAAGCGGGCAAAGATAGTGGTCTGCTCAACCCTGACCTTCAAGGCATCATCATCCATGGTATCTATTTCCTGGCCAAGAAGAACTCCTTTGATATTGAGTCCAATCTCTTCGCATATCTTCTTAGTGACGAGCTCATTATCTCCTGTGAGTATCTTTACCTCAATGCCTGCCTTCTCCAGCTCTTTGACCATCTCGCCAGCATCTGGCTTGGGAGGATCGAAAAAGGCCACAAAACCCATGAGCTCGAGATCGCACTCATCATTCCAGGTATATGCTCTGTCGTGGCGTTTGCTCCCAGATGCCATCTGCTTAACAGCTACAGCAAGGACCCTGTACCCTTGCTTGCTGAAATCATAGTATTGCTCTTTTATTCTCTTAAGAACCCTAGCATTAAGGGTCACACGCTTCCCTTTGAAATGATAGTATTTGCATGATTTGAACACATTCTCAGGAGCTCCTTTGGTTATTATGTAGGCGCGCTTTGATTTGGAGACGATGACGCTCATCTTCCTCCTCACGAAATCAAATGGGACTTCGTCAATTTTTTTGTAAAGCGCTATTTTCTCACGCACATTCTCATGCTTGAAATCCAGGACTGCCTCATCAAGAGGGTTCTTGATGCCTGTCTGATGGAAACTGTTCAGGTAGGCGAATTCGAGCACTGCGTGAGATTCCTTGCCAAAGGCATCTGTGAATTTGACAAGCTGGATCTTGTCCTCGGTCAAGGTACCTGTCTTGTCAGTGCATAGGACGTCCATGCTGCCCAAATTAGGGATAGAGTTCAGCTTTTTGACGATAACTCCTTTTTCAGCCATCTTCAGAGAGCCCTTGGCCATGTTGATGGACATTATCATAGGCAAAAGCTCAGGAGTCAAGCCCACAGCAACTGCGATGGCAAACATGAATGATTCAAGGAAATTGTGCTTGATCAGGGAATTGGCTAAGAAGATGAAAAGCACAAGGAAGATTATGGTCTTGGTGATGAGGTAGCCAAAACTCTTTATGCCGCGATTGAACTCAGTCTCTACCTCTGCAGAGACAAGGCTCTTGGCGATCTTGCCGAACTCTGTGCTACTACCGATCTTGACCACAACAGCAGTCGCAGAGCCACTGATGACGTTGGTGCCTAAAAAAAGCATGTTGCTCATATCAGTGAGAGAAAGCTCCTTAATGCCTAAGGTCTGCGAAGATTTTTCCACTGGAAAGGACTCTCCTGTCAATGATGACTGGTTGACAAAGAAATCCTTGGATCGAATAATCCTGGCATCTGCAGGTATCAGGCTTCCAGCGCTCACCTCAATGATGTCACCTATGCACAACTCATTGATAGGCATCTCCTTTCTCTCTCCGTTCCTCACCACAATGGTCTTAGTCTTCACACGCTCTTTGAGCTTTTCAGCAGCCTTCTCAGCATTGTGCTCCAAGAAGAAATCAAGGCCTATGCTGAGCAAGATCATGATTCCTATTATTATGGCGTCAACAACCTGTCCAAAATATGCAGAAACAATAGTGGCGACTATCAAGATAATAATGAACGGATTCTTGAAATGAGAGAGTATCTCAAGTAAAAGCCCTAGCTTTTTTTTCTTAGCAAAAACATTGCAGCCATACTCCCTGATGCGTTTCTCTGCTTCAGAAGAAGCCAGACCCTTCTCAGATGAGCCTAGCTCTTTAAGGACAACGCTCACATCAGAGGCAGCATATTCACTGAGCTTTTTATCAGGGTTATAGTCAAGCATGTTTTATTGATATCAATTGAAAACGCGGTTTATAATTATTTTCATTTCCTTCCGAGAAATGTTGCTAACCTTCAAGAGTGAATAGAATTTTTTCCATAAATTTTCAGAACTTTCCGCAAACTTTTTATAATCAAACAGCAAGTTTCAACTTATGCCATCAATCATTGAACTGCTTAGCATTTTTGCTGGCCTAAAAGAGGATGAGAAAGAGCTGTTCAGCCGCTTCTTCCTTGTGAACTCCACTATCGGCAAGCTGGTATTGCCAGAGGATATGAAGCCCCGGGCAGAGAAGAGCTTCGGAGATGTGGCTGGAGTCGAGACTCAGAAGATCATCAAGATTCTCAACAAGCTCACTTGGGAGGCTTCTCTCTTCAATGAGCTCAGAGCCAAAAGGCCCATCGAGGCAAAAACAGATGAAGATGCTATCAAGGCCATCAATGAGAGCATAGGCGATCCGTTCTGCAAGCCATTGACAGGCACGCCAGCAGATTCCTTTGGCAGGATAAAAGGAAAATATTGCGTTACTGCTAGCAATGTCGCCAAGTATGATGGATTGCATGGGCTCATTATTTTCAAGAATCACAATCCATTGGAGTTCTCTGAAAAAGAGCTCCAGGATTATTTTAAGACTGCTATGAAATGGTTTGACAAAGCCTATAAGAGCAACAGAAATGCCATTTATCCTTTCCTGCTCTGGAACTGCCTTTGGCGCTCAGGAGCCAGCATCATCCACGGTCACTTCCAGCTCGTCCTGAGCGAAGGCTCACACTATGCAGAAGCAGAGTTCTATAATCATGTCAGGAAGGAATACAATGAAAAATTCAAGAGCGACTATTTCTCAGACTGGTACAAGACCCACCAGTTGATTGGGCTGGGCCTGGAATACAAAAGAATAAGGATATTCACTAGCCTCACTCCTAAGAAGGACAAAGAAATAACTATTGTATCTAAAAAGCTCGACAAGAACTTGGTGAGCGCGATCTACAAGGTAGCCCGTTGCCTGGTCAAGGATTTGGGAGTCAACAGCTTCAACCTGGGGATCATCCTGCCTCCGACGGCCAAGCTAGCTGAGTGGAAAGATTTCCCTTTCATCGTGAGGATTGTCAATAGAGGAGCATTAAATGCCAAGACATCTGACATCGGTGGAATGGAGATGTACGCCAGAAGCAATGTCATTGAGACTGACCCTTACAAGGTATTTGAGAAAGTTAAGAGTTATTTCTGATCAAATGAGAAAAGCATTAATCTTGGTCGATTTTGAGCGCGAATGGATTGACAAGAAATCCGAATATTATGTAGGTAATATAACCAACGAAGTTGAGAGAACCAATAAACTCATTGATTTTTGCAGGAAAAAGAATTACAAAATAATATTTACCAGGCATATTGAAAAAAACTCAAAAGAAGCTTTTGCAGAGAAATCAGAGAACGTCGAACTTCTTCCCGGGCTTCATAAAATAAAGACCGACCTACTTATTACTAAATATAAGATTAGCCCTTTTTTTCAAACTGGCTTAGAAAAAGAACTTAAAAATTTCAAAGCCATCGTGGTTTGTGGTATATTGACGAATCTGTGCGTAAGAAGCACTGTCCAAGATGCCTATGATCGAGATTTTGAGATTATTGTCATCAAAGACTGCTGCATAGCCCTTGATAAGGCAATTCAGGATTTTACATTTAAAGATTTAAAAGCCACAAGAGAAGAGATTGAATTCTTAAATTTAAATGAGTTTTGCAAACAGCCTTGATTTTTCTCTTATTTATACTATTTTTCCAGCGCCCTGTTGTGGGCGACTATGTAGAACTTGACAAAGTGCTTCCAGTCTGCAAGATTAGAAAGGTATTTGGCATTTATCTTGTTCTGCACCCTTTCTGCATGGTCCATGCCTGCGTATTTGTACATTGTATCAGCCAGGTCCTGTATCTCCTGCTCCTTGGTCCTTCCTAGCCTCTTGAGGATGAATATGCCTGAGTTCTCCTTGAGCAGCTTGTTCTCTATGAACATCCCGAAGCCTGATAGGTCGCTTGTCAATGAAGCTATTCCCATGGCTGCAGCCTCTAGTGGAGTATAGCCCCAGGGCTCATAGTATGATGGGAACAAGCCCAGGTGGCAGCCTGCCATGGCGTCGTAATACGAAAGGTTTAGTATGCCGTCGTTGCCGTTCAGATATACCGGGTACACAATCACTTTTACTTTGTCATCTTCCTTGTTATCCAGTCCCTCTGCAAGCAATCCCCGCACCAACGGATCCTTGTCTTCGTTCTCAATATTATGTGTCAATATGGATGGGTTGCCGCATCTCTGGAAAGTGAGGATGTTGGCTTTCAATTCCCTCATGAAATCTTTTTCAAAGAAACTCTCCTCGACACTCAGCTTTCTCGAGATGAAATCAGTGACTATCTGCTGGAGGATATGGCTGGCTTTCATGTCAACCAGGTTTCTGATGTGCCTGTAATAGTTCTTGTTCTCAAGAAGTTCGACCTTCACTCCATAGGTCTTCATGGGCACCCAGAAGAAGACACTCACAGTCCTGGGCGTATCCTCTTTCTTCAGCCTTTCATTCAATATTCCCAAGGCCTTTATCAGGATGTCCATTCCTTTGTTGTGGAATTCATACCTGCTGGCGAAAAAGAACATGAGATTATGCTTCAAGTCAAATGTGTAGTAAGGGAAGAAGTGATAGGTCAGGAATTCCCTGAGGATGTTCTTGCAGGTCACATGCTTGATAGAGGTCTCCTCGATAGTCGGGAATTTCTCCACATCAATGCCGTTCAGGAGAAGCACGTCTGCTTTCCTGCCAAGCACCTTCTCTGCTTCAAGGCTTGTTATCTCGCTCACCGTGGTGAAGATGTCTGAATTCTGGGCGCAAGCCACTTCTGTTGTGTGCTTTGCCATTATGTTATAGTCCTTGGCTTTCTGCAGAGGATCAAATTTGCTGAGTTGGTTGTACAGGTCGACGCCAGAATCCGCAAGGGCTCTTCCCAGTATGGTGGCGTGAGTGGTGAAAAGTGTCTTGATAGGGGATTTCTGCATTTTCAGGTGAAGCAATCCGGCGCCGCTCAGCCATTCGTGGAATTGAGCGATAATTTTTTTATCATGCAGAACTTGCCCAATCCTGTTGAGCAGCAACCCTGTGCACCAAGCCCACACAGTAGGCTCATCAAAATCATAGGGCGAGCCCAAGGAATCAACCCTGAAAGCCTCCCAGAGCTTAGTCTTTATCTCGTCCTTATGGGCGAAGTAGCTCTTGAAATCCACGAGGATCACATAAGGCTCTCCGCTTATCTCCCATTTGCCAAAGTGGCATATAAGCCCTTGGCTTTTGAGCTCATCAAATATGCCTTTGAACAATATAGGTGGTTCTTCTTCAATAAGCTCTACATCAGCCTTGTCCTTGAAATAAGGCCCTATCAGAAAATATTCCTTGTAATATCCTCGCATATAAGGAGCCTTGGTCTTGAGCACGGTGTTTATTCCGCCGGCTTTGTTGCACACTTCCCAGGACACTTCAAAGACATAATCCGCATTCCCTCTTATCATTTCCTTTTGACCTCGACCTCTTTTTTCTCGCTCAAAATAAAGACTAATCTTGTTCTATTCAATTAAGGTTCAGTATCACTCCCAGCATTATCAGGCCGAAGATGAGCCCGATAAGGAAACCATAGATGAATTCCTTGACCACAAACCTGTAATGCATATGCTCGGGCGCTCGCTCTGGCTCACGCTCATCCATTTCGAACCTTTCAAATCTCTCTGCATGATGAGGATGTTCTGATCTCGGCCTTGACTCATGCTCCCGTTCCCTCTCAAAAACTTCCTTTGCCTCTTCAACCAGTGCTTGTATATCTTGCTCTGACAGGGCTTTTTCTGGCGTAGGGACTTTGTCACGCGGCGGAGCAGAAGGAACATAGAACTGAGTTGGAGTTTGGGTTTCCTCTGATTCCATATCAAGATGCCTGTCCTCAGGTATTATCACTCTTTTGGATTCTCTTCTGTGCTCTGTCCTGTGCACTGCCTTGTGTTCAGTTGTATGCTCCGCCATAGGTTCAGACTGGATTTCAGGTTTGGTCTCTTCTTCTTGGAACTTTGGTTCATCGTGAGCATCTGCCGCAATTTCTTCTGCTTGCTTCTTCCTGTGCTTCTCATCCAAGAAATCATCCAGCAGGATGAGCAGGCCATCTTTTTCAGAGACCTCTCTCATGTCCTTGGCAAGCTTTGTCTCGCCAAAAACATGTTCTACCCAGTTGGCAAAATCATTC
>JBGOZE010000024.1:0-15417 GCA_041479965.1 Candidatus Nanoarchaeia archaeon
AATAAAAGACAATTTTATGACAGAATTTTGACTCCAATGAAGACTATGGGATTAATCGATTACGATTTATATAAAAAAACCTATAAACTAAGTGAGAAGTTCAACAAGGATATGATGAGAATTGGTTTGATGTGGTTACAAGAACTGAGAAAACCACCAAGACCATTTTTGTTCAGGAAAAAATAATAGTTTGATGATTCGAGAGCTCCCTATTGGTTAGTTCTTACCTAACCACCCTCCCCCTTTTCCTCATAAACAATAGGGAGCTTTATTTTTTTATGATTAAATATTCACTGTTGGTGGTCTTTCAAGGTTTACATTCGGAGTGACAGTGTCAATCACAAAGCTTTTGTTAGTGGCTGCAAATCTTGAATTTCCCTGATTATCGCGACAGTACACGTTCCATATGTAGCTTCCGTCATTAGCAAATGTAAGCGTGAAGTAGTTGGGTTGGTTGTTGGTGATGGAAGAGCTGAAGTTTTCGCTGGTAAATGAGCCAGTTCTATTGGTGTACAATGTGCAGTTTGTGAGAGAGCCAGTTGTTGAAGGAGTATAATTGAAAGTTATATCTTTGTAGGATAAGTAGCTGCTGCTGGGCCAGTTAAGGGTCACTGTGAGGTTGCCTCGGGATGTATAATTCCATGCATAACTCATATTCAGTAAAGATATGTTGGTGGTTATGCTTTTCGTTGATTTTCCTGGTGGTTGAAAGTTCACTGATGTTTTCAAGAATACATACCAAGTGCAATTATTCGCCCAGTTGTCGCAGGTCATGTCATTGAATGCTGCGCTTCCTGTCGGGTTCAGTGAAGCGTTAGTCCGTGTCGATTGGCTAAGCTGTTCTTACCCTTTTGAGCACAATGTCCTCACCGCTCAGTATTTTTGGCAGTTTTCCGCATCTTGGACACTCAAAAAGCATCAAATCATGCTGATGCGCCAGTATTTTTGGTTCCCCCTCATAACCGCACTCGCATTTTACATTTGCTTTCAAAGCTTTCACAAAGACTTCAAAATCCACGGTTTTGTTCAGAAAATCCCTAAGCTCCTCTGCAGATAGATGGGCCAGCTCCCCAACCTCTAAGGTTATGGACAACACCTTTTTACCTTTGGCGTTCTTTTTTATTTCAGCGAGAATTTTTTTTACTATGACTGTCTCATGCATTTTCTTTGTTTTCCTCATCAGATTCTTCTTGGTCTTTCAGTGGCTGGCTGATGATTCTCCTTTTATTGAGTATCTCTGCGAGCTTGAGATCCTCTGAAAGCTCTTCTTTTTTCTGCTGCTCAGCTGTTTTTTCATCTTCTTTTTTAGCAGGAGATTCTTGTCTTGGTGATTCTGTTCTGTCAGTCGCAGTTGCAGGTTTTTACTCATGTTCAATCTCTTCTATTATCATCTTGAGCCTTCTGACTAGCTCCTCTTTTACCATATTATCTGTCTTGAAATCAACTTTTTCTTCTGGTGCAGCTTTCTCTCCTTCTGCTATCTTTATTTCACCGGCTGTAAGCTTGTATCTTCTGACTTGGATCTTGATTATGCTTCTGACTTCCTCGCTTACGTCTAAGAAATGGTTCTCTTTTGCAAGCTCCCTTAGTTTCTGAACCAGGGAGGATGGCATCCTCACACTGACTATCGAGGTTACCACCCCTCACCCCCTTGTCCAGTTTTTTTGGCGTTTTTTCCCTCAACGTGCTTTTGGCTTTGTACGTATTGTCTGGCGAATTCTCGTACAGCCTCTGAGCGTGATTTGAAAAGCTTCTTCTCTACAAGAGCATCTAGTTCTAGAATTAGCTCTTCAGGCAATCTGATGTTCAGTATTTCTGTCTTCTTGGCCACTCTTTAATCCCCGTAATTGAATTGTATGACGAATGTAGTCTTTTTGTCAGCTTTTTGTGTGCCTGAGTTCTCTAAGCTATGCGAATAGTATACGTAATCGTATAGTATTCCCTATGTATGACAATAACCAGTATATAAATATTTTGTTTTGGAAGGTTTGGTACTATTTGTGGCGTGTAACCATAAAATTTATATACTACTATGAAGTGGACATTTTTTATGAAAGGCATTTTGGCACATAACATAGAAGATGTAATCTATACCCTCGGTAGCGAGAGGACTTTTGATTCTGGAGGGGAATTAGCTTTGCATCCTGCTGTCAAGCAGAAATACATCGAGAAAGGCTATGATGCTCTCCCGAAAGCTGAAGGCAAGAACGGCCTGGTGACTTCTGCACGCAACATACGCGTCGTTATTAATGATGGCAAGACCTATGTCTACGCAGACTTCCATCCTGCAAGGTACTACCTCGGCCAAGCCATGAGGGATGTTGTCAAGGAGAAGAAAGATGCTGGCGTGAAGCTATCCGAAGACGAGATAATCCGCATGAGCCCAGACATGACCAACGGCTCCATAGTCGTAGTCACCAAGATAAATGGCGAATATTTCTTAGTTCCCCAGATCAAAGGAGAGAAAGTGCTTGGAGGAGGAGACTTCCACGCCGCGCTGGTGGCAGGCAACATAGAATTCAAGTATTTCCAGCCAGTCATAGACCGATTGACAAGCGAGAACAAGCTCCTAGTCAACATAAGTGATTCTTCACCATTCACAGCAGCGTTGAAAGTTGAAAGCAAGGAAGAGATAGGACTAGATGCTTCTCCTTCGACACGCAGGCCTTATGCTGTGCTAGTCAATGAGAGGGAGACTGGCCAGATCAATTTCGCGACAATAGAAATACGCCCAGATTTTGAGCATATACGCAGTTCTTACGAGAAGATGACCATGGAGAAGCTTCGCCAGGATGAGAAAGCGAAACTGGAAGTAGAAGGGATCGCTAAATTGCCAGTCCAAGGATTTGCACTTCTTCCGCTAGAAAAGAAAAGCGGGCTTGGATTGAAAGGATTGACATGCTACAGGCCAACCCGAGACAAGCTGGTAGATTATGTTGACCATGACGGCAGGAATATAAGGCCTTACACTGCTGTATGGCTTGATTTCTTATCAGACCCGAAGAACGTCAAATGGCTTATTGAGAAAGCAGGCTGGTAATTGATTCTTATCGCAAAATATTAAAACCCTTGATTAATTCGTTGGTGTTATGGCAGACGAAAAAAATAAAGACAAGGAAAAAGAAAAAGACATGACCAAGGAATACGAGGCTCTGAGGAAGAAATATGATCTTCCTGATTTGAAGGAGCTTGATAGGGAGTTCTGCGTCGGAAAGCTCGAGGATACTCCGTTATTGTTAAGGACTGTCCTTCACAGGATCATGGAGCGAGTGGAGATGGCCTTTAAAAGCTTGAGCGACATTGTCCAGCCTTCTGAGAGCAGCTTGTCAACAATGTATGAGGCAGAAGTGTTTTCTGATGATGAGAAGAAGCGCATCTTCGAGCTCATGAAGAAACTAGCTTATACTCATAGGGACTTGATAATCAAAGATTTCGAGTACAATGATGATGCTGCAGCAGCCGCCATCAACAAGGTATTCAAGGAATGGAAAGCCATGAAGAAGGATGTCCTTGTGATAATGGAGAAGATGAGGGATTCTTGGAATAATGAGACCAAGTCAAAGACTGTTGAAGGCTACTTTGGGTGAGATGGTTGGTTGCCAAGAAGATTTCTAGGAACTATGCCATTGTCGGTCCTCCTGGCTCTGGAAAAGGAACACAGGCAGAGCTATTGGCAAAAAAGCTTCATTTGCCTCATATTTCTACAGGAGATATATTCAGGGAGATACAAACCCAAGATACTCCTCTAGGCAGGAGAGTCAAGAAGATTCTTGATGATGGAAGACTAGTTGATAATGAGACTGTCCATGAAGTTGTCCTCCAGAAGCTGAACTCTCCTGAGCTCAAGAAAGGATTTGTGTTTGACGGCTTCCCAAGGAACCTTGAGCAGGCCGGATTCTTGGAGACACATAAGCAGCTCACCAAGTGCATATTCATAGATGTGAGCGATGAGCAATGCATCAAGAGGATGTCCTCCCGTAGAGTCTGCACATCATGCAAGGCTAACTATAATATATTATTCTTGAAGCCTAAGAAAGAAGGTGTATGTGACAGATGTGAAGGGAAGCTCATGACAAGGGAGGACTCAACACCCGGAACCATCAAGGTCAGGATGGATGAATATCACAAGAACACTGAGCCCTTAGTCAAGTATTATGAGAAAAAAGGAATTCTTTTGCCTGTTAACGGAGAGCAGTCGATAGAAAAGGTGTTTTCTGACCTGCTTAAAGGGCTTAAGTAATCTAATTGAGGATCATTCTATGTTTTCAAAAAAGATTTATGGGGAGTCAAGAAGAGACATCTGTCCTTTTTGCGGGCAGTTAGCTGTTACAGAGAACCCCCAGGGTGTGCCTGTCTGCGTTGCGCATAAGAAAGAGGAATTGAATGACTTGAAATGCGCCTGCGGCAGCTGGCTTGATGTCAGGAAAGGGAAGTTCGGCGCTTATTTCTCATGCATGAACTGCGGGAACATAAATTTCAGGCGCGGGCTTGAGATGAATGATAAAATAAGAAAGCAGGATGATGCCAAGGTGAAAAAGCCAGTGAGAGAGATAACCATCACTTCTGACGACGTTGAGTTCTTATGAAAACCCTAACTTGGTGTTATACGCCTTCCCTCGAAAACGAAGTTTTCAGAGCTGGAAGGTTGAGCGAAGCGAGAAGTTGAAAAAGAGAGAACTATTTGTTGAAAAAATCTCTAATAATCCGGTTATCGTGAAATGCTAAATTCATTGAAAGTAATTCATCTTTTGAAAAATATCTTATTTTTTGGCCTTCATTAAGATTTGTTTTATTAACATTTAATGACAATTTCTTATGAAAAACAGTTTCTATTTTTTCAGGCCAATCATATACTTTGAATAATTGAAATTTCTTAAGATTTAATCCCAGTTCTTCTTTCATTTCACGGACTATAGCTTCTTCTGGAGTTTCAATGTTTTCCACGACACCACCTAATACATCCCACATATTTGGACATTTTATTGTGGATTTATTATCTCTCAATAAAAACAAGATTTTTCCGTCTTTGTTTTCCAGAAGAATAGCAACTGCTTGTTTTTTCATTGATATTTGAAATGGAAAGGACTTTAATAAATCTTCTCTTTTTCAATTGAGTATAACTATCTATGAATCCAAAGGATCTAGAACTTCACAGCGGGCTTATGAATCTCAGCTTCTTGATTATGGGTGGCAAGACTTCAAGCAGGTAGTTGACTTCTTCTTCTGTTGTGAACCTGCTGATGCTCAGCCTGAGGCTGCCATTAGCTTCTGCTTTGCTCAAGCCTATTGCCTGTAAGACGTGGCTGGGTTCGAGGCTGTGGGATGAGCATGCTGAGCCTGTGGATGAGCTTATGCCTTTCAGGTCAAGGTAGCCTCCTATGGCTTCTCCTTCTATCCTGCTGAATACGAAATTGATGTTGTTGCACAGCCTTTTGTCGTCGCGCGGGCCATTGAGCTTGCATTCTGGTATGTTTTTCTCTATGACTTCGATTATCTTGTCTCTTAGCCTGAGCATGTGTTTGACGTGCTTGTTGCTGTCTGCTTGCCTGAAGGCTTCTGCAAATCCAGCTATGCCGGGGATGTTCTCTGTTCCTGAGCGTAGGTTGCGCTCATGGCCTCCTCCGTGCTGCCAGGCCTTGATGTTGGTTCCTTTCCTGATGTATAGGGCTCCGACTCCTTTTGGCCCGTGGATCTTGTGTGCGTTCAAGGTGACTAAGTCCAGGTTTTGCTTTTTGACATTGAGATCTGTCTTGGTGTAGCTCTGGCAGGCGTCTGTGTGGAAGTACACTTTGTGCTTCCTGCAGATCTCTCCCAGCGCTCTTAGGTCTTGTATTGTGCCTATCTCGTTGTTTCCGTGTATTATGCTCACCAGGATGGTTTTTGGCGTGATGGTTTTTTCAAGCTCTGCCGGATTGACAAATCCTTCCTTGTCAACATCCAGGTAGGTTATGTCAAAGCCTTTGGTTTCGAGCCATTTGCAGGTGTTCATGACGCAGTCATGCTCTATCTTGCTGGTTATGATGTGGTTGCCTTTTTCTTTGTTGGTGAAGGCTATTGATTTTATCGCGAAATTATTTGACTCTGTGCCGCCAGAGGTGAATATTATTTCATCAGGAGAGGCTCCTATTGAGTTCGCAATGATTTTTCTTGCATGGTCCATGGCTTGCTTGGCTTCTCTTCCTTTGGTGTGGGTGGAAGAGGCATTTCCGTACCTGGCATCGAAGTATGGAAGCATGGCTTTTATCACAGCAAGATCCATCTTGGTTGTCGCTGCATTGTCCATGTAGACTTCTTTCATTTGTGGCACCTCCCTTTGCAGTGTTTCTCGACGTGCTTTGAGACTAGGTCCATGATTGGCATGATGGTCTCCTTGTTCAAGGAGTAAATCCTTTTCTTGCCTTCTTGCTTGACATTGAGTATGCCGCACCTTGCCAGATGGGAAAGGTTATGGGATACTTTGCTCTGCTCTTCACCTAGGATTTTGATTATCTCAGAGACGCTGAGCGGCTTGTTTCTTAGGGCCATGACTATCTTGAAGCTGGTCTTGTTTGAGAAGTTCCTGAAAAACACTTCGTATGAACTACAATTCATATGATTAATAATTCATAGGTTGTTTATAAAGTTTATGATTTTAAGCTTATTTTTCAAGAAAACAACGCCTTAATCACTTCAGTCGCATAGCTTCCCTTGCCCAGGGAGAAACTGATTTTTACCTTTTTCCTGCCAGGATTAAGCTCATCATCATCGAGCTCGCCAATCTTCAAGTCATTGATCTCAACGAATAGTTCTCTCTCATTGCCTGCGCTGCTCAGGTCAGGGATGGCACGGATCACAAAGTCCTCTCGCTTTACATTCTCGTTTTGCAGAATCATATCAATAATCTGTTTTACATCCTTATCTTGAATCTCTGTTGCAAAACCAATTAATGGCAGTTTAAAGTTAAGGTGACTTTTTTTTAATTGCGCCTCAAGTGCCGGCGGGGCTTTTTTTACTAACTCTTTAACAGTTTCATTCCATATCTTGCTCTGATAAGCGTGTATGTACATGTTCAGGGTCTTCCAAGGCATGGTCTTAAGAGCGCCCACAAAATCATTCTTGTTCTTCTCAAGATGTGCGATGACTTTTTTCTCGTCTGCCCCTATGCTGTCAATTATCCTGTCAACTGCTTTCTTGAAATCCTTCTTGATTATCGCCTTGCCTATCTCTGCGTTGTTCTTGCTGAACCTCTGCTCTCCGAAATAATTGATGATGCGCGTGATTTTTTTTGGCTTGCCGGCTATGCTCCTGACTATAATCTCAAAGTTGTTGCCTTCGAGGTCTCCCAGGCTTATTGGCTGATTGCTGTAGCCAAGGAATTCCAGCCAAATGTCTTTCAGCTCCAGACGCTCAGCTTTTTCTTTGCCAACTCCTTGGATGCTTATGCTCTGCTCTGTTATTGCCTTGCTGTCCTTTGCGCCAGCATAGCCTATGCGTTTCCTGTCAATGCGCAGGCTGTCTGCTATCTGCTGCACAGCTTTCTCAGTGGTGTAGTTCTTCTTTTTCATCCTGAAAACAGCATAGGCTCTGCTATCAGCTAGCTTGACAGATGATTCTTCCTTGACAATGAAGTCTTCAGGGAGTTGCTTTATCTTGTATTCTTCCATTAAGAAGTGAGTGCTCTGTTGCTTAATTAAAATGTTTTGTTTGTGTCTGGTGCAAACATTTTTATAATAGTGATTGTTCAAAAAACCATTACATTAATAAATCCGCTCTGACTTTTTTCTCCGCTAATGGACCAGTAGCCTAGTTTGGAGACCTTTGCTGAGGCATTGGCTTTCAGCAGGGTTGAATCCATAGGGCGACAGCCTCCTACTCTCAAGGCAAGCGAGGGCTTGTTTTGTTGGTGAGAGCTGTAGGTCGGGGGTTCGAAAGAGTTCTTTGCGAAAGAACTCGGAGACACTCAAAAGCCAAGCTTTTGGGTGCAACGAAATCGGTTAGATTTCGTTTGAAGCAGGTGACTCCTAGCTGATGCCGGAGTCCCCTTCGAAAATGGCAAAGAGCTCGCGAAAGGCCCCCCTGGTCCGTTTAATATTTGGAAATCACTATTGTTGAAGCTGATAGATATGAATATTCCTAAGAGGGCACTGAGAATAGGAGGTTCGATTATCTTAGGGATTACTATCTTCGTCCTTGTGGTGCTCAAATATCCTTTTAAGGCGGTTTTCTCGACTTTCAGTCACATAACTCCGGGCTTGGTCCTAGTCTATATGCTGGTTTCATTCTCAATAATGATGCTTTTCGTTATAAGGTGGCGCTTTGTGCTTAAGAGCTTTGGCCATCATCTTTCTTTCTCAGAGGCTTTCAGCTTCAGGGTCATTGAGTACGGCATCAGCTACATGACTCCGTCTGGAAAAGCTGGAGGTGAGCCTGTCAGGGCTGCCTTGCTCACAAGGAAGGGAATAAAATTCAAGGATGGCTTGGCAGCAGTTGTCGCAGATAAGAGCATTGAGCTTTCAGTCTCTGTTTTGTTCTTCATATTCGGGCTTATGACATTGGCTCTTGACTATGCTTTGCCTGCAGGCTTGAATCTAGCCATCATATTGTTTTCATTATTCCTACTATCTCTTCTATGGATATTCCATTCGAGAATCATGAAAGGAAAGCATGTCTTTGCAGCCTTGTACAGCTTCCTGCGGCTTCACAGGGTAAAGTTCCTTGGCAAGTACCAGCAGGCTGTGATTGATTTTGAGAAGCCCATCATTAAGTTCTATAAAGAGGAGAAGAAATCTTTCTACATCGCCCTTTCGATAAGTGTCATGAGCCTTTTGCTTTCAATAGTGGAGTACAAGCTCATATTGTTGATGCTTGGCATCAATGCTTCCATCAGTATAGTGTTCATAGTATTCTCAGTTGTTGGAATAGCCTTCCTGGTGCCTGTGCCTATGGGCCTGGGCAGCCTTGAGGCTTTGGAAGCTTCTGTTTTCTCAATCCTTAATCTAGGCTCAGCATCTGGTGTAGGATTGGCAATGATCACAAGGGCCAGGGATCTTCTCTGGGTGATGGTTGGAGTGATAATGTCGCTTTATATAGGTTCATTCAAGAATGTCATGAAAGAAGCCTATGACAGCAGATACAGCAACCCTTTCATGAAAGCAGTCATCTTCAGGGATGGCCGAGCTGAGACCATAAACATCAAGATGTTCAGGCATCCTGCTGTTGAGAAAAAGTATTTGAGCCTGAAGGACTTGAAGGAGAGAAACTTGCTTTTCAATAAAAAGAAAGGCAAACCTTGAAAATGATTGGATCTTACCTGCGCGCAGCCACGAGATTTGTCATGAGAAGGGTAAGAGTTGGTTTTTTCGGGCTAAAAAAATATCCTGGGAATGATGAGGCTATCTGCCGCCAGATAATAATAGACTGCTATGATCAGGAGAAAAAGCATTTCGCTGTGAGCAGAGGTCATTTCTGCGAATTCTATTGCCGGGACTTTGGCTGGTGCGCAGAAGCCCTTTTGAGTTTGGGATTCAGGAATGAAGTAATGAGCACACTTGATTATGCTTTTAGTGCTTTTGAGCAGCATGGCAGGATTGAGCAGAGCATAAGCTCTTCTGGGAAACCTTTCACTTTCCCTGCCAAGTATTCTCCTGATGCCCTTGCTTTCATGATAAGGACTCTTAAGCTAGCAAAAGCAGATGAGCTGGTGAAGAAATACAAGGATTTTCTTGGTCAGGAAGTCAGGCGCTATTATGATATAGTTATTGACAAGAAGACAGGCTTGGTAAGGAAGGACTGTTCTTTCAGCTCAATGAAGGACTATGCTGTGCGCCAGAGCTCTTGCTATGATAATGTGATGACTGCCATGCTCGCCAACGACCTGCCTCTTATAGGCCTTTATAATCCTTTCAAGAAGTGGAATTATAAGAAACTAATCATCAATTATTTCTGGAATGGCGAGTATTTTTTTGATGATCTATCTGATAGCAGGGTAATCTGCGGTGATGCAAATGTGATGCCTTTCTGGTCCGGTATATTGGATGACAAAGCGATGCTCAAGAAAGCAGTGAATACTGTCAGATCACAAGCCCTCGACAAGCCTTTCCCACTTAAATATGCCAAGGAGAGGTATGGTGAGCAGAAGGCTATCTGGCAGGAAATCTTTGCAGGGAACTATGAGCGCAACTCCATATGGGCTCACGTCGGCTTGATGTATATCCGAGTGGTTGCTCAGATTGACAAGAAGCTGGTCAAGGAGTATCTTGCTCAGTACAAGAAGCAGATTGAGAAGTATAGGACTTTCTTGGAAGTGTATGACTCTGATGGCAAGCCTTTCAAGAATTTATTTTATTACACAGACGAGAGCATGCTCTGGGCTGCGAATTACCTTTTTATGAGCAAGAAATTATAAAACCAGCCTTAAATCCTAAAATCAACTCTACTCTTACAAAAAATTGCGCGGGTTCAAAGCCCTGCACTTAAGTGCGCAATTTTTTGTCCAAAAGCCTGTCTATAAGTGGCGAGCACCGTAAAGCCACTGGCTTTAGCCCGGGGATAGGTGCGAGTGACAGGCTTTTGTTACCAATCATTTTGCTCTTGCAAGAAATCCTTTTTTGTAAAATCCATGTTTTTGTGCCTTTTGACCTTCATTGAGTGCCTGAAATTCCTGGCTGCCACTGAGAATTTGATTTCTTTTCCCAGAACAAAATTCTTTTTTTTCTTGATAGAGTTAAGTATGCCTTCAACAGTGTCAGCCTTGCTTGCGACGAGCGCGTGGCCTACTTCTGAGACTATGTGTGCGTCGCTTCCTCCTGTGAATGCTTTATCAGACTTAATAGCCCAGTTGGTTGCGAGCTTGTTCATCCTTGGGAGCATGGAGGCGTTGAGCACTTCAATCGCATCAATCTTTCCGAACATGGATTTTCTTTTATGCTTTGAAAAGAACCTGTGGCTTCTGAGGCCCGGGAATGTGAACGGGTGTGGTATGCTCTTGACGCAATCATAATCATCTGCTAAGTCAATGATGTCTTTCATGCTTAATCCCAGCTTGAATGCGGCAACGGTTTTGGCCATTTTATACTTATGATGCTTTAAATGGTGTAGTTCCTTTTCTATGTTCTTAGTATAAAAATCCAATAGATTGCTCTGGGAATAAAAATAGAGGAGTATTTCCTTGTTCTCCTTTGCGTGGACCTCTATTCCTGGGATGATTAAAACTTTTTTCTGCTTAGAAGCTTCTATTGCTCCTTCAGCCCTGCTGTGGTCTGTGATGGCAAGCCCTATCTTTAGCTCATGCGCTTTTTTTAATAGGTTATGGATATTGGTTAGGCTGTCATGGGAGTATTTGGTGTGGATGTGCATGTCCACAAAGGTGTATTCTTTTTTCAGCTCGGTAAGGGCTGGTGTTCGGTAAAGAATCCTCTTGTACATTGTATTTGCTCACTCTCTTGGTTATTTCTTATGCTTTTGCAGCAGTTCCATGGCTTTTTTGCCGTCAATCTTTCCTCTGTGTTTTGCCATGAGCATTCCCATCAAGGCATTAATAGGTGCTTCCTTGTTGTCTTTTATTAATGTTACTATTTCATTCTCAAGCTCATCATCGCTCAATCCCTTATACTTGTCATAATCAGGCTTCTTGTCATTCGCAATCTCTGTCAGTATCTCAAAAACAGCACTAGTCGGTATCTCGTTCCCATCTGCTTTGGCGAACAGCTCATCTGCGTGCTGGAAGATGTCTATCTCTTTCTTGAACCTGGCCTTTATCTCCTTTGGAGAGTTGATGAGAGTCTCTGCAATGAACTTGGGCTTCAGGTTCTTGTATTTGCCTACATATTCTTCAAAATTAATATCTTCCTTGACTATCTGGGATGCTAATTCGTGGCTCAGATTATATTCTTTGGCTAGCTCGTGGGTTTTCTCATCTATTGTCTTGACAGCCTTGATGCCTTTTGTCTCTGGAACTATCGGGAGGATGTCAGTCTCTGGATACATCCTGTCCATGCCAGGCATTGGCCTTAGGAAGTTGGTGGTGAAGTCAGGCTCTGCCTTCCTTACTTCTGATTCCACTTCCTCGTCTTGCTTTATCAGCTTTAGTTGCCTTTCAATCTCATAATCCATGATCTTTGGAATGCTTCTTAAGTCCTGGAAGCCTTTGATCTCAATCCTTGCACCTGCCTTGATGCTCAGGTTAATGTCCTGGCGAATGGTGCCTATACCTCTCTTGCAAGCGCCTGTGCTCCTGAGGATCATGCCTAGCTTGGCAGCAACTTCTTTTGCTTCTTCAGGCGTTGATATGTCGGGCTTGGTCGCTATTTCAATCAGAGGGATTCCTAGCCTTGATAAGTTATAAACATCATATTCTTTTTTTCTCTGGATGATCTGGCAAGCTTCTTCTTCCAGGCATACAGTGTCGATGCCGATTTTTTTGTTGTTAACTTCTACAAATCCGTGCATGCCTATGAGCATGGTTCTCTGGAAGCCTGAAGTGTTTGAGCCGTCAATGACAGTCTTTCTCATAACTTGGATTTCGTCAACAATCTCGCAGTTGAGCATCTTGGCTGTCTGCAAGGCAGATTTTAGAGCTTCCTGGTTTATAGGGTGAGGAGGCTCCTCGTCCAGCTCAACATCACAAGTGATGTCATTGTATCCTTGGTAGACAAAGTATTTCTGTTTCTTCTGCTCATGCAAGGCAGCCTGATCAACTCCTCCTGACTCGCCAGCGCTTGCGCGCAGCCTCCTGGTTATCTTGAAGTCAGGGTCGTCCTTCCTGATTTCTGTCCGGCAGTTGCAGAACAGCTTGTGGCCTTCAAGCTGCTGATGTATCTCAATGCCGCACTTTAAGCCTATCTCTTGGTAATCATTTGTTGTCATATTGACGCTCTTTTTCACTTTACCTTTCTCACTAGAGTTCTAAATCAAGAAAGTCTCTTTCTCGCTTCTCTCAGAAATCTCTCCGCGAAGATTCTTTTCAAATAATGCTTTAATCTCTTCTTTCTTATGATGACTTAGCAGCCATGCCAGTTTGATGAAAGCAGTCTCAGGAGTCATGTCAGAATAGTTGCCTATCACTTCTGCATCAATCAGCTGACGACCGGGCGTATAGACGTTCATGTTGATCCGGCCGTAGATGGTCTGGGGTGCAGCGACAACAGGCATCTTCTTGGCTAGCTCTGCAATTGCCTTGAGGATATGCTCGTTCTCTTCTGTGAACTCGTCAACTTTCATGCTGGGCAGGTGTCCTATTCCTAATAGCTCAATGACTAGGCCGTCAAAGTCCTTGTAAGCATGTATTTCTGAGGCAAACATTTGTACATGCGGCTTGATCAAGCCTATCTTGAGTTTTTCATTGAATAGTTTGAGAGTCATCTTCTTTTTCTTGTCCTTTTTCTCATAGTCTGTCATGAACTCTATTTTTTTCTTCTCCATGCTGATTCTTGCGATGGGGCTGGCATTTATTGTTCTGAAAGCATCCCTCCTGGAGGTGTGCATCTTCCTGGTCTTGCACGGTGGAAGTATCAGGCAGGTGTCGTCGCTGTTGTTCTCGTGCATGCAGATGGCTATTCCTGAGAAATCTGAGTGGGTTATGAAATGAGCTGCTGCCAGGAGGTTGGTTGCTGAGTCGCTGCTTCCCCTGTCGCTGCTCCTCTGGCTGCCTACGAGTATAACTGGTATTCCTATTCCTTCGATTGCAAATGCGAGCGCAGCTGCTGTGTAGTGCAAGGTGTCTGTTCCATGGGTGAGGATGATGCCGTCAGCTCCTTTGCCTGCTTCTTCCTCAACAGCTTTGGCGAGGATGTTGTAATGGGCAAATCTCATCATCTCGCTCTGCATGTTGCGTATGAGCTTGCTGCGGATGTTAGCCATGCCCTTTATCTCTGGAAAAAGGTTGAGCAGCTCTGATTCTGTGAACTGGGCGATAACTGCGCCTGTTGTGTAATCAACCTTGCTGGCAATGGTCCCTCCTGTGTGGAGGATGGATATCACGGGCAGTTTCGTGTTGGAAGAGTCTTTTTTCGCTTCTTTCTCTTCCTTGGCCTCATTTGGCTTTGCCAGGCTCTTGCTCTCCTTGATATTCCTTTTTGCGATGCCAATGTTGTAGCCATTGCTTAGCTTTATTACTAAGAAATCCTTTTCTTTCTTGATGAATACTCCCTTGAATATGTTGGAGGGTGTACTAATCTCTACAGTCTCTCCTTGCTTGAACATGTTTCAGTCCAGTATGCTGGTTTTTATCTTTTCTTTTTCTTTGTTCCTGCGAAGCTCTTCTCAGCTTTCTTCTCAAGGGCTACAGCTTCCTTCTTGATTTTAGCAGCACTGTCGTGCAGGAATTTCACTGCTTTCTTGTCATAGCCTTTCTCGTGAATCTTTTTTGCTGCATAAATAGCTCCTGCTATGGCTGCTGCTGCAGCTGCTATTCCTATTATTGTCTTTGTTTTTTTGCTCACCATTTTTATTCCTCCTCTCAATATTTAGTTTATACCACTTTCCAATACGCCTCATTATATAAATTTTGTTGTTGATGGCTCTGATGAAAAATTATTTTCTCAAAAAATATTTTTCGAAACATTAATAAATAAGATGAGCGACCCATCAGAAGCAAGTCAAAGTTCAATAATGCCTTGGAGGTGTGGGCCATGGAAGAGGATTGGAGCGGCGTTGTTTATGATGATGATTTTGACGACGATGACAATGATGATGACGGGAAAGATGACGACAAGTATTATTGAATGACTTCAGAATAATTTTTTCTTTTCTATAAACTTTCTTGATAGAATAAAAAATTAAAATAAACAATCAGAAAAAGAGTGCTGATTTAAAAACAATATTTATCCGTAGTAGCTCGGCCTCTGGTCTGGGAGAAAACTTTTAGTTTTCTAACAGCCCAGCGTCCTAACCATAGTACGAAGGACGCTGGTCTTTCATCTCTTTGCCGCGCGCAGCCCTGAAGGTCTTCTCGAGCTCTGCATATGCTTCCTCAACATCCTTGGTGGCAGATGGCCTGACTTTCTCAAGAGCTTTCTCAAAGTGCTTCATCTTGATGGTCTTGGCTTTCATATCTTCTCTTAGAGCGAAAATAGCTGCTTCTCTGCACACGCTCTCAATGTCTGCTCCCACATAACCTTCTGTCTTCTCGATGAGCTGGCTCATTTCGACGTCCTTATCAAGAGGCATGCCCTTGGTATGTACATTGAAGATTTCTTTCCTGGTCTTAACATCAGGCACTGGCGTAAGGATTATCCTATCAAACCTTCCGGGCCTGAGCAGCGCAGTGTCAAGTATGTCTGGCCTGTTGGTCGCCCCGATTATCACTATGTCGTTCAATTCCTGTAAGCCATCCATTTCTGTGAGCAGCTGGTTGACGACTCGCTCTGTAACGTGACTATCATCTCCTCCACCCGTGCCGCTCCTTGGTGCTATAGAATCAATCTCGTCGAAGAATATGAT
>JBGOZE010000025.1:0-14732 GCA_041479965.1 Candidatus Nanoarchaeia archaeon
AAGACAATGTTTGTTGTTCATATAAAACCAAATAGTTCAGCAGAAGATTGTAAAACCCATTTTCTTCCTTTATCGATTAAATCGGAGAAGTCAAATTTTAATATTGTTAATAGAGAAAAAATAGCGATTTTTATAAATGATAATTGTGTCACTTGACTCGGGATTGATTTTTAAAAGCGCTCAGAAGTTACTTCCGTTCTTCATTGCGTTAGCTCAGTGGGTGTTCACTTCTTCATTGCGCAACAAGGGAAAAGAAACTTGCTTATTTAAATCTTTATAATCTGTCTTTACTTTATATCATCTCAAAATCCACGCATATTCTGAACTCTCGCGGAGCGTTCTGGCCGCATTTGACAATGTTCAAGACCTTGAACTTCTTTCCTGCGCTCTCGCAGGCTTTTCTTATCTTTTCTACGCTCTTCTCGAACTCTCCTTCTTTCTGGAAGTCATAGAAATGGATTGTTGTGCCTTTCCTGGTCGCTGCGAGCGCAACATCCAGGTAGTCTGCTGCTGATTTTGGGAGCGGCATGATTATCCTGTCAAAGGTCTTCTGGAAATTATCAAGATATTTCCATGAGCTTATCATCTCATTGCATTCCTGTTCATCAACATTAGTGACTTCAACCACTCCCTTGGTCACCAGCGGAAGGACTTCTTGTAGTGGCAGGCGTGAATGCTCATCTAGTTTGGCGCCATGGACATTATCTTTGTAGTCATTGATGTGGAAATAGGTGTTGCAAAGCTTCTGTATCTCTTTAATCAGCTCAACAAGCTCTTTTCCAGAGTAATGATAGAGCAGATGGCAGGTATCGATGCACATATTCTGCATGCCTGATTTTTTTATAATGCTGAGGATGTCTTCTTTTCTGGTGAACATGTACCCCGGATGGTTCTCAAAGAAAATATTACTTTGATGGCTTCCTATTTTTTTCATATTTTCAGCCAGTTCATCCTCTGTGCCTTGGCTGTACCTGTTGACAGGATGGATTATCAACTGGACTCTGAATTCCTTTACTAGCTCTAGCATCTTGTCATAGACAGGCATGCTTTCTTCTGGCTTTATCAGGTCAAAAGGCTTTTTTTTGTCTAAGGGCTGGTGCACTACAACATATTTGCCAGCTTCCTGGAGAGCCCTAATGTTTTTTTTGAGGTTCTCGAAGTTCTCATAGAAATCAGACTCAAAGGTGTGGATTTCCATTATCAAAGGATTATGCTTTAACCTGGATTCCATCTCCTCTGGCTTTATGGCTGATTTCAGCCCCAGTATCTTCTGATAGAAGTGAGGCAGAGCAGTCTTCACATCCTCATTGATGAGAAAAGCATTTTCAATCTTGTTAAGCTTAAGGTTCTCCCAACCATACCTGTGCGCTACAGGGTTAATCTCAATGCCATAAACATACTTTGCAGGAGTGTTCTTCGCGATTACGCACACATAGGGGGCGCAGCCAGAGAACATCACCATCACATTCTCGGGCTTTTTTATCAATTGCATTATCCTTTTTCTTTCTGACGCAAGTCTAGGGGAGAAATATACTTGCTCCACATCCAGCTTCATGATAACATTGTTCTCCTTGTATATTGCTTCCTTGGTGTTCTCTCCAGCAAGATAACCTAGTTTCTGTACCCTGAACACTCCTTCATGCTTGCCTTTTCTTAGCACTGTCTTGATGTTCTTGTTGATTTTCAGGACTTCCTTAGCTATCAGAGTCTCTTTTTTCTCAAGCTCATCAGGAATCTCAAGTATGGCGATGTTGCCTATTATGTCCATTGAGCGTCTGAGAGATTCCAGTTCTTTTTTATCGATTTTTTTAGATTGAGAAAGAGATTTTTTTAGGTTCGTCTGTATGACTCGCTTCTTCATAGCAATATTAACGAAGGTGTAATCTGCCTTGAATCTTTTCTTGACAGGGAAGTACACGAAGCCCCTTTGTTTCTTAATCTGGTGCTCCCTATCAAATAATCCATTATCTATCAGCTCTTTTTTTACTTGCTCTGCTTTTTTTAGTGGAACTTTTATGCTAAGCATTTTCCTGTGAATAGAGTGCTGGTTTTTAAATTTTTATGAATTTTTCATCCACTCGCTATTTTATCTCTACATCAGGATGAGAATAGCTCCCCCCATGTTGAACCCGTGTTTTTCAGTCACTCTGTTTTTTATTTGGTCTTGATTTAGTATATTATGTCACAATAAAAGCTTGATAGCTCCAAGGATGAAGATTATGATCAGGACAAAAGCCACTGCTTTGTTTATGGGTATGCTATATTCTGGTTTTCTCTCACTTTTTTTCTTGGCATTGATGACCATGAGCACAACCAATATGCCGACTATCGCTCCGGTTATCACTCCCGCCAGATCAAGTATCTTGGTGAAGCTGGCGAGATTGGCGAGCTTGATGAGGATGAATAATATGAATGGCACAAAGCATGCCAAGAGCCAGGAAGTGTTTTTCCTCAAGCCGTAATCATACCAGAATAATTCTTTCAAGGCAAGGCCTAGTGCTAAGAAAGAAGTTGACATGGTCAGCAGAGCAAAAATAGCCCCTAAAAAAGCCATTTTTTCACCCAGGATGGCTGTCAGGCCAAGAGCTCCTATCTCATGGGCCGCTTTTCCAAGCACTCCAACAACAGACAAGGCAAAAAAAAGATAAACAATAATTGGTATTGAGCTTCCTATGATTATTGCCTTTTTCATATCCTTCTTATAATTCACAAGCTCCTCCCCCATCTCTGGAATGGCAGAAGTGCCGATGAAAGCAAACAACACCACCCCGTAAGGCATGAGCAATTTCGAAAAGCTGAACTCTGATAAATGAGAGGGATTGAGCTTGACAATCGCGAACAGAAAGATTATTGCGACTAGAACAAGCACGAGTGGCATGGCAAAGGCTTCTGATTCCTCAATAGCTTTCAAGCCAATGTAAACAAGCCAAGATAATATCCCGAAGAAGATTACGCTGCAAAGCAAAACATCAAGGCCCGTGATGCTGGCAAGAGCTTCTCCTCCTCCCATGATGTAAGCGACAATAGCTCCGTAAATCCCGACAATCATGCTTATGAACATGAAATGCTTGCCAATCTTACCTGTGTATTTCTCTGCATAGCCAGTTAGTTGATGTTTGCCCTTAGTTCTCAGGACAATTTCTCCTAGATAAAGATGGATGAACAAAAAAATTATCCCAAGGACAATTATGTTGACCAAACCAGTGATAAAGCCAGCTTTGGCAACAACATAAGGAATGCCTAGTATGCCTGCGCCGATCATGCAGCCAACCAGAGTGGCTATTGCTTCGAACAACCTCTTTTTTCTCATCAAGAGCATACTGAGAATCCGGGCTTTTAATAATTTTTGGGTATTGTCAGCGCTTCTTTCTCTCGATTATCCTTATTATGTCCTTCAGGTCATCGACCATGTAGAGTAAGTCCATGTCCTCGCTGGGATGATTCAGCAAGCCTTCTTTCTGCGGAGTGTTCTTCAACCAGTCAAACAGTCCTTTCCAATACTTCCTGCCTACGCATATCATCGGCACCTTGTCTACCACTCCGGTCTTCATCAGGGTGGCGTATTCAAAGAGCTCATTCAGGGTGCCAAATCCTCCAGGATAGAACACTAATGCTTCGCTCTTTATCGATAGGATGAAGCGCCTCACAAAAAGAAAATGCAATTCTAAGCGATGCGTGAATATGTTCCCTTTGATCCATTCTTTTTTCAGCAGATTGGCTTTGATTCCTATAGAATCAGTGCCTGCTTTCATGGCTCCAGAATTAGCAGCCTCCATTATTCCTGAGCCTCCACCTGTGATGATGGCATAGCCTTTTTTTCCAAGCTCAAAAGCTAGTTTCTCGCAGTGCTGGTAATAAGGCTGATTATCCTTGACCTTGTGGCCGCCAAAGATGGCCACGATTTTCCTGTCTATCTTCTTGAGAAGCTTCAGGCCAGAATCAAGCTCTTGGCCTACAGTCTTTACTGTCCATTCTGTGTCTGCGTAGTATTGCTTGTTTTTGCGTAGATTGGCCATATTGATTTGGGTGTTTTATCATTATATAAATGTTCTGTTCTGTAGGGCATTTATCAGAAGAAATCTCCCAATCCTTTCTGCTTTAGTATGCGAATTAGTAAGTTGCATATTACTCAAAAATCACTAAGTGATTTTTGTTTCCTGTCTGCGCTCTCAGCAAGCTTGGCAAGGGAGCTCTCCACTCTTTCCCTGCTGAAATCATGCTCATCGACTAGCACCTTGATGATTTTTTCATTGTCAACAGGCTCCCATCTGAGCTGATAATGCTCGCTCACCTTCATGTGTTTGATGAGATCAAATATTTCCTTCCATGAGAAGTCGAAATGGTCATCCCATTTAGCCTCTTTGAACAATGAGTCATAATCCTTGTTGTGCTTTTTTATCAAGCCCAAGGCTTTTTTAGGTCCAATGCCCTTGATACCGCCAATATTGTAGTCTGTGCCCACAAGGATTCCGAGGATTATCAGCTGCTCCTGGTCAATAGCAAGCTCTTTTAGCACATCCTTGAGCTCAATCACTTCCGGAGATACTTCCTCATAGGTATAGGCTCCTGGCTTTTTCCTCTTGCCGCTGATAGTAAGGTTTTTCACCAGCTTTGTAGCGCCAAACATGAAGCAGTCAGCGTCCTGGCTAAGCACATAATCAGCATCTCCTTTCCTGACAATATAAGATGCTTGGGCTTCTCCTTCACTTGAAGCTTCCACAATGCACTGGCCCAGCGCCCTAATCAGTTCCTTTGCATCCTCAACCATCTCACGAGTGAGCCTGCTGGTCCTTGCAGCGAATTTCTTCATCTCTTCAAGATTTTCCTTCTGGCTAGCTTCCTCGTATTTTTTCTGAGCCTCAACCTTGAGCTCTTTTCTTCTTTCTCTCTCCCTGTTCTTAAGAGCAGGGACTTCGCCGTCAAAGCAGAAGATGAACTTCATGTTATAGCTCATCAACTTGGTTATCCTGTGGAACAACCCCGTGAGGTGGCTTGTAACCCTGCCTTTGCTGTCCTGAAGCAAGCTGCCGTCAGCCTGCCTTATGCTGCTCAGGAACTGATAGAGAAGATTATAGGTGTCAACTGCGAGAGTCTTGTTCTTCAAGTCCTCGATTGTGATTTCCTTTGGTGTCAGGATTTCTGTGATTGCGAGGCCCATTTTACTTTATCATCTCCATCATCTTCTCAGCCAGCGGGTAAAGGTTTATTGTGTCCTGACGGTTGTATTCAATCAAGGTGTTGAGGGCTCTCTGATTTTTCTTTTGTTCGTATTTCCTCCAGAGCTTGGTTGAAATCTTTCTTTTATTATCAACCGAGTCTACTCTGAAGATGTTGAAGGTCTTCTCCAATGTCTTCAATCCAGTATCAAGGTTAAGGTTCTTTGCAAGAAGGTAAAGGTCAAGGACAGGAATCTTCCCAGGAATAACGCCTGGAAACTGCTTCATTATCTCAGGAACATCATATTTTGTTCCATTGAAGGTGATTAATAGCTTGCAGTCAGCAAAAGCAGCTTTAAGATTCTCTTCAGTCAAATTGATTCCTTTCACAAAAGATTGGTAGTCAATTTCTCCCTCCTTTGGCCTGTAGATGCCTATGACTGAGATTGGCCCGTCCCAATAGGTTGCTTCAACATCAAGGCAGAGAGAATCATCTTTGAAGCGATTGTAAAGCTTTTTCCAAAAAGAAAGTGGTATTTCCATCTTATACATGTTTTCATTTCATATTTTCTTGACAGTCATTCCCTTGAAGTCCCGGGAGAGCATCTCCTTGGCTTTCTTGGTGAGCTCTCCTGTTGTTATGAAGAGCACAGGCAGCTTCTTGGCTTGGCCTTGGATGTAGGCGCTGCTCAGGTCTCCATCATTCACCTTGTTCTTGCCTTTGGCTTTGCAATAATAATCTTGGCTTCCGATCCTTGAAGGCACAGTGATGTGTAGCTCTATCTCTGATTTCTTCCTGATGATCTTGTAATCGACAATCTGGACGTCATTGGATTTGAAGTACTCCCATATCTTCTTGAAGAATGGGTCTTTCTCATGCTCAAGCTCTTCCGCTGTCTTTCCTAGCTCTTTCTGCACTTCTGGTTTTGCTTCTTCTTTCTTCCGCTCTTTTTTTACATCTTCTTTTCTTGTCTCTTCTTTCTTCTCTTTCAAAGCCTCTTTTACTTTTTCCTTGACAGGCTCTGCCGGCTTGGCTTCCTTAATCTCTTTCTTGACTTCAGGAGCAGGCATTGGCTTTGGAGCTTCAACCTCAGGCTCTTGCATTATGGGCTGAACAACTAGTATGGGTTCAGGAGCTTTTATGACCGGCTTGGCAATTGACTTGACTTTTTTGAGTATGAGCTGCTCTGCTTCCTGGGTTGGAGTGAGATACCATTTCCAATAAATCTCTTTCTGTCCTTTGACAGTCACCTCTAGAGGCTTGGCAAAGTCTTTGATGTTGCGCAAACTGACTCTGAGCAATGGAGTCATATCAGAATCCTTGAGGATTTTTCTTTGCTTCAAGAAATCAACTGTCTTCCTGTCTTTCTCATTGAGATACTTGACCAGGTTGAGCAGCCTGCTCTCTCCTCCTGTGCAGTAATAGGCGGGTGTGCTTCCTATCTTGGTTGCAGTGACTTTTATTTTCCCTTCACATGCAAGCTCCGAGAGAATAGCCCCTATGATGAGGTTCTCCCCGCCAAGCTCCTTCCTGATATCATTGGGGATGACAGGCCCTCTCATCTGCACAATCTTGAGAACAGCTTCCTTGCTCAGGTTGCCCATCTGTATCTTCATCATGCTTTCTAGTATTAGAAGTAGGTTTATATAATTATTGCTAAGGAATAGATTACCACAATAAGCTGGCGTGGTCAAGTTAGAAACTTTTATTCAGCACTGGACATCTTGACGTAGCCTATTTAAATCAGTTCTGTTTTGCCTTCCACAGAATGCGAGAACTTAAAGAGTTTCACCTTTGGGATTTTCCAGATAATATTTACGTTCTCTTAAAGGATGATTTCAGAGATAATTTCTTTAAGGAGCTTTATTCTAAATTTGGCAGCAGAAGGCAATATGCCTTGAAAATGGGTGTAAGCCCTCCTGATGTACGACGTTATCATCAAGGATTTTCTATTAAAAACTCAAGAAAATTTGCCCAATATATTCCGAATTGGTTGATTAAAAAATCACTTGTTTTACTATCCGAAGAAGCCAAGGATGAACTCGAAAAGAATATTACCGCTCTTAGAAGCCGTGCAGGGTCTGATCTGCGAAACCCTATTCTGCCTATCAGAGAAACACCTGCCATTTACAGGGTTTTAGCTCATATGATTGGAGATGGTTCCGCTGGAAAAGGTAAAATGCCTTATTATGCCAACATCTGTAAAGAATTGAGAGAACAATTCAAAAAAGATTTGCTTGCTTTGGGTGAGATGGGGATTTATGAGCGAATACCAAATACTGTATCGGTCGTCTACTTTCCTAAGGTCGTTACAGATGTTCTTTCTTTTGTCTTTAACGTGAGATTTACTTACCCTGACAGGTTGCCCGAATTATTATTTTCTGCTTCGGATGATTGTAAAATAGCATTTGTTAGAGCTTTGTTTGATGATGAGGGAACAGCATCCACTAATGTTTCTATTTGTATTCATAATGAAAGAATATTGTTAGAACTTAAAATCATTCTGTTGAATTTTGGCATTAATACAAGTAAGATAACAAAAACGTCTTACTTAACTAAAAAAGAGGTGCGAATTAAACTAGAAATGCACATTTTAATGAAGGACATATCTTCGTTCCAAACTTTAATTAATTTTTCTCATCCAGGAAAAAGAAGAAATCTGTCTTTTATTTTTCAGACTAAATTACGAAACAAAATTCAGAGGACCAGATCTAAAGTGCTAATTGAACAACAGATTTTGCATTTTTTAAGAGAAAAGCCTCACTCCACATTAGAATTGACGCAAAAATTACTCTTAACTATAAACGGTCTGTATTCTTATTTAAACAAGTTAGTTTCTGAAAACAAGATAATGAGAAAAGGGTTTAAGAATAAAGCGGTTTGGTATTTAGTTTAGGGTCGCATCCATTTTATTTCATAATACGTTACGTCTCCTTCATCATCCACTATGCCCATCATCAGCCTTTTCTTGGTGCTGTGGGCTACCCTGTTCTTGGCTGCGAACTCATACCAAGTTAAGGTCTCGCCTTCATGAACTGGGAAGATTATCCATCTTGCGTGGTCTTCTCCTGGCTTCACTCCTCGATCATACACCCTGAAGTCTGCTCCGAACTTGAGCGCTGTCTTGATGACGTATCCTCTGTTTCTCATGTCCTTGAAGACGCAGTATCTTATCCAGAAATTAGGCTCTGCTTTCCCAGCTCTTTTGATGAACGCATCAACATCGAGCTTTTTCTTGCCGTCGCTTATCTCTAGTTTTCCTTTCTCAAGTAGGTATAATGCTTCTGGCAGTGAGAGCTGGACTTTTCCTCCTTCTATCATCTGCCCATACACGCTCTTGGCATAGAAATTCCTTGCTTCGTCAGTAGCCTCAGTTAGGACTCTTTCCCTTGCAAAGATGGCTTTGACAACTTCTTTTTTCTTGTCTTCCTCTTTTTCTTCTTTCTCTGGCTGTGGAGGGGCGAGGATTTTCTCATCTTCGCCGGCTGGCGCTTCTGCCTCTGTCTGCTCTTCTTCTTTCATCTCTTTTATTTCTTCTTCTAGGTCTATCTTGGGCTTCTTTGCCTTCAGAAAAGCTGACCTTTTCTGGGGCAGCAAGCTTTCGCTTGCTTGCTTCTCTTTCTTGCTTCCTTTCTTCTTGCTCATGCTTATTGTTAGCACTCTTGATGCTTTTAAAAAGCTTTGGAAATAGGTTAATATTACCATATGGAAAATAATCATCGCTTAGCAAAACAAAATCTCTTGGGATTTTGATCTAAAAATTCAAGGATTTTTAGAAAGCATTAAAAACCAGCTCATAATAGCTGCTTGCTATGGAAATCACAATGCTAGGCACCAGCTGCATGGTACCTACAAAAGAAAGGAATGTGCAAGCGATTTATGTAGAATACAAAGGAGAAGGCATATTGTTCGATTGCGGAGAAGGCACCCAGCGACAGATGAACATAGCAGGCATCAACAGGAACAAGGTGAGAAAGATTCTCCTGACTCATTGGCACGGAGACCACGTCTCTGGCCTGATAGGGTTGCTCCAGACCATAAGCAACAATGAGAACCCCCAGAAAGTCACAGTTTTCGGTCCCAAAGGCACAAATGAAAGAATCGCCCACCTCCTAAGGAGCGTGAGCTTTGAAGATAACAGGATGGAGTTGGAGATAAAAGAGCTCAACCCTTCTGGAGTCGAGACCATCTGGCAAGGAGAAGACTATATCATCCAGGCAGCTTACCTTGACCACAAGATTCCTTGCCTTGGCTACGGCCTGGTAGAGAAGGATAAAAGAAAAATCAATATGGCAAAAGCAAAGAAACTAGGGCTCAGAGAAGGGCCGTTCGTGGGAAAGCTCCAGCAAGGCCATAGCGTGACTTTCAAAGGCCAGGCAATTCATCCTGATGATGTCTCGCACCTAGAGAAAGGCAAGAAACTGTCCATCATATTAGATACTCTGCCCTGCACTAATGCCTATGAACTAGCGAGAGAAGCAGACATCCTGATCGCAGAATCAGCCTATACATCTGAAATGGAAGAGAAATCCTTGGAATACAAGCACATGACTACCAAGCAGGCAGCCTTGATTGCCACCAATGCAAATGTCAAGAAGCTAATCATTACTCATTTCTCCCAGAGATACAAGACAGCCAAAGACCTCGAGGAGGAGATCAAGACCTTCTTCCCAGAAAGCCAGGCTGCGTTTGACTTCATGAAGATAAAGCTGTGAGTTTATAACTAATTTTAAGATTTCCTTTCTTTTGAATTTTCTTTCACCATCTCAGCTCTCTCTTTCTTCCTTTCACTAAGATATGCTTGGTATTCAGAAACATCTGTCGGATACTCGCCTGTCACGCAGGCAAAGCACATCCTGTCTTGAGGCACGCCAATGGCTGGCCCGTATTTCTCGTGGGGAAGGAAATTAACACTGTCTGCTCCTAGTTCTCGCGTGATAGAATCAATATTCTTGTTATGCCTGGCAGCTCCTAGCTCTTCCTTTTCCGGCGTATCAATCCCATAGACGCACGGCGAGCTAATCATGTCATAGGTGAAGAAGATGTGCACTTCTTTTGCTCCAATAGCCCTGAGCTTTGCTATGATTTTCTGTGAAGTTGTTCCGCGAACATAGCTGTCATCAACAATGGCAATCCTCTTTCCCTCAATCTGGGACTTGATGTAGATATGCTTGTCAACAACAGCAGTGTCCCTCTCTTGCTGCGTAGGCTCCAGGAAGCTCCTGGTCTCTCCTCTCACAATCATCCCTTCACCATAATCTTTTTTCCAGCTGCGAGCCATCTCAATAGCAGAGGGTATCGCAGTTTTGGGAATAGCCATGACAAGGTCCACTGAATTTTTTCTTTCCTTAAAATGCTCTGCAAGAGCTCTTCCAAGCCTTAGGCGCGCATCATACACCTTCACTCCCTCGAGGTCAGAGTCGGGCCCTGCAAAATAGTTATGCTCAAAGCTGCAGAAGCGCTCTTCTTCCTGATGGATTATTTTTGAATATACATTGAGTTTTTCATCCACAAAAACAGCTTCGCCATTAACAACTTCTCGGATATCATCATAGCCTCCAGCATAGTTGAATGCTGATGTCTCAGATGCAAAAGCAAAAGTGGTGTTGTCACCTTGTTTTTTTGTGCCAAAGGACAAAGGTCTGAACCCGTGGGAATCCCTGAAAGCGAGCAAGCCCCTGCCTGCCAGGATGACAATTGTGGAATATGCTCCGTTGACATGATACTTCCCTTCTTTTTTCATTATGTCCTCAAGAGAGGGGAAAAGCTTCTTGTCAAGATAGCTCTTGATGTCTTGGGTCTTTTCATGCCTTCTTTCCAAAAGGTTCTGGGCTAAAGCCATCATCAAAGGCTCAACATCGCACTCAGTCCTGAAAAACCATTCCTTCTCCCTGAACTTCTCCTTCAATGAAACCACGTTGAGGACTTGGCCGTTATGGGCAATAGCCATGCCAGGCCTGGGGATGAGCAATGGCTGAGCATCTCTCTTAAGATCAGATCCTGCAGTAGAATAACGGTTATGCCCTATGAGCATATTGCCCTCGCGCTTATCAACTTCTGAACGCAAATATTCCTTGTTGAAGACTTCCTGGGAAGAGCCGATGCCTCTCTTTGGCTCATCAAATCTTTTAGTAGAAGAATTATAGCTTATGATGCCTGAGGAATTAGTCCCCCTGTTCTCCAAAGCCCTCAAAAACCTTATGCCCTCCCTTGATACAGGATGGCTTGAAATGATGCCGACTATGCCACACAATGCTTTCATACCTCGCGATATTAGAATTACTTGCTCTTGCTAGCCAGGCGTATGTCCTCTGCCTTGATGGTGCTTCTCCTGGCGTGCCTGCTCAGCTCATTGGCTTCCTTGCTAATCCTCTCACCAATATCCTCGAGAGCATCGCGCAAGGCCTCCTTAGCGTCCTCGCCAACCCTATAAGCCCCCGCTGCCTTCATGATCTTTTCCATAGCAGACAAGGACAATAATTTCTTATTTACCATGAAAAAAGCGAAGATGAGTTTTTTTATAAATTTATCCATTAAAAAGAACAGTTAAGCTATTCCCTAAGGCCAAAGCGTGACTATCTTTTCAAGAGCAGTCCTTATATCCGGGCTAAGATTAAGTTTAAGAGCGTCCTGGACTTGGTGCCAGGCTCGCGCACGTCCCTCTTTCTGCTTGAGCTTCATCTCCTTTCGGAATTCTTGGGTGAAGATGTGCATGCGGTCAGTGTATCCTGAGTAATCATGCTCAGATGTGAGTAGCAAGCGAGGATTCCTTAGGATTATGCCTAGCTCTTCTTTTGCCTCTCGCTTGACAGCCTGCAGAGGAGTCTCGCCTTTTTCCATTCCTCCTCCGAAAAAAGACCAGCAGCCAGGATTTTTTTTAGCATCCAAAGTCCTTTGAATCATGAGAATCTTTCCTTGCTCATCATAGAGAAGTATTGCAGCATTTTCCTTTATCATCATGATAAGTTAAATCAGCAGGCTATAAAAATGTTTTCCAGTAACGTTGAAAAAGCAGGCGCCATTTTTTTGGCGCTTTTTTCGACACCAGTAATTATTTAAATCATAATGCACAAACTTCCTAATATGGGAGTGGGCTTTGGAGGAAGGAAGAGCAAGGGAAGCAAGGCAGAGCGTGAGCTCATCCATCTTTTCTGGGCTAATGGATTCGCAGCCATGAGAGCAGCTGGCTCAGGAAGCACCCAGCATCCAAGCCCTGATGTCATTGCTGGCAACGGCAGGGTTTTCTTTGCAATCGAGTGCAAGGCTAGCGCTGATCCTGTCAAGTACATTGAGAAGGACAAAGTCAACCAGTTGGACTTGTTTGCTAATTCCTTTGGCGCAAGAGCTTTTGTGGCCTTGAGGTTTGACAATGAGAAATGGTTTTTCATGCGCCTGACTGACTTGAAGATAACCAAAGGAAGCTATGTTGTCTCTCTCGAGCTTGCCAAGGAGAAAGGGATGAGTTTTGAAGAATTGATTGGCCAAAAAGAACAGAAAAAAACTACTTGAGTGTCACCTGAGTCTCTTTCAGGTATTTTTCGTGCGGCTTGAACACAAAGCTGGTGTTCTCGTCAAAATATCCGCACATGAACTTGTCCAACGGTATGCCTGTCCTCTTGCTGAGCATGATGGAATAAAAATATACTTGGGTTGAGGCGTATTTCTCCTTGTCTGCCCTTGGCTTGTAGTCCCATATCCAGAGCTTGTCATCTTCCAGCCTGAGAACATCTATGTGGCCTGACAAGGGCTCTTTGCAGGCAAATAATTCCTCGAACTTCTTGCCCAGCTCATCCGCCTTGATCCAGATGGGAACTTCCACTCCCAGAGTCTTGTCGTCATAGCTGAGCATGAACACCTGGACATTGCTGTGAGCATCATTGAACTTGTTCCAGTGCAAACCTTCCTTTGCCAGGGTGCTCACTTCATGGTTGTCTACTCGGCGAGGCTCGATGCCAAGGCTGAACTTGAGCTTGCTGCTCCTGGGGCCTATGATGAAGGGCTCCTGCGGGCAGTTGTCAAAGACGCTGTGGAGATAGGTGTGCAGGTTAGAATAGCCATTGCCTTTGAGCATGTCCAGCTTGGACTGGTGCAGTCGGTAGTGATAGAACCATCCGTGATCTAGAGAAACGTGTTTTATCATCATGAAAAACCAGATATTGAATGAATAAAAAAAATAATATGAAAAAATTTATCTCTTCTTCTTGAGTATCTTCTCGATTCTTCCTTCCTCTGACTCTATCTTGCGCTCTTCAATAGCGACTCTCTCAACAATCCTTTCCAAGTTCAAGTCTATCTTGGCTATCCTTCTCTCGAGCAGCACAAGAATCCTCAAGCTGTACACGATCGCTGCCAATGTACCGATAATAATCGCAAGTATAATCGTATCCATTGCCATTTTGTGTTACCTCCACCTCTTTTTTCTGCTAATTATTTGATGATTATGTCTTATCCTGAACAAAGTTTAAATATTTTTTCTTTTTTGAGCCCTAATGTAGCTAAATCTTATTTTTACCTCACCAAATAAAAAGCTTTAAATACCTGTGCTGCTTTTATTCACCCCATAAAGATTAAAGGTGGTGCTCAATGCTTAAGATGAAAAAGATATCCGAAACCTACGAGATGAAGGTGTTCACTGACACTGGCGATTACTTCGGTGACGTTGAAGAGTCGATTCTTACCCAGAACAAGGTATTTGGCTGGAGAGTCAGGGCTACCAAGAACAGCTTCCTGAACAAGGTGCTAGGCAGTGCCAAGGGAGTCATTGTTCCTCATCAACTGGTCAAGAGCATCGGCGACATAATGATAATAAGTAAGTCTGCTGTGCCGAGCTACGGGCCTGAAGGAGAAGAATAATTTTTTTTATTTATCTGCTCTACGATTTCTTTATTACCTGTTGGTATCATGTCAGATATCCTGTCTTTCACAGAATTTCTCTCCATAATTCAGGATCCCTGCTTTTCTTCTTCTTTGGTTTGCTTAGGTAAAGACGGCGTATTGTTTCATCCATTAATTTTGCTTTTCTTTCGCTTTCCTCTACAAACATGGAAAAGCTGCTTGTGATTATGAATTCTAGCACCGCATAAGATCCGCGGGGGTCTTTCTCACGTATCCTCATACTCTCATAGGGGTCTTGGCTTAGTTTTGAAATTTCCTGCTGGTACGTAGTTTTCCCTTTCAGAACTTTTTCCAGCAATATTTGCTCTCCCTCTAAAACCGTGAGATAAAATTCAGATTTGCCCTCTTCTTTTCGCTGATTCTCTCTTGCAGAGTCAATCAGGTGTTGCTGGTATTTGTGATAATATTCAATGGTCTCTTTCAATGCAGTATCTCTTGTTTTTGGCTTCATGCCTTGTGAGTTTTCTAGAATTCCTTCTATTCGATTTACCAGGTCCATTTCACTTCCTCCTTCCTGTTTTTTTTTTATTCCTATTTGGGTTTAATACCCCGGAGCTCTGCTCCGATTAATTTTTATATTTGAATTCTTTTTTTAGCTTGTGGAAGTTAAATATGCTAGTCATTGTAGTTATCGTATTCGTTATCATATGGTTTTTGTCGTCAAATATCGTAAAGATTTG
>JBGOZE010000026.1:0-14606 GCA_041479965.1 Candidatus Nanoarchaeia archaeon
AACATCCACGAATTTTTGCTTTCTTTCTAGCGCATAGCCACTCAGCCTGACTAGTGCATAGGCCAGGTTAGCATTAATTATTCCTGGAGCACTGAATATCCTGTAATTCCTCTTACTCAAGTCCCTGCCAACCAAATCGATGCCAAAATAAGCTTGGTTGTTATTTATGAAAACATAAACTTTAGCATCAGGGCTTTTCATGCTAGCGCTAGGAGCAAAGCCAAGCATTTTTTTTACTGCTTCAATTACTTTTTCGCCAATAGCTTCTTCTATTGTCTGGCTTCCAAAATCATGCTCTCCGATCCTTTCGCACTCAACTTTGAAACTTTTGTCTTTGTCAAACCATTCCTTTAAGCTAGCTTTTTGAAGGCTTTGCTCTGCTTTTGCAATGAGCTCTTCTTGGTTTTTGAAATTAAATGAGTCAAATAAAACCAGCACTCTCTTTATGCTCTGGGATTTATAGCAGAAAGTCAGCAATTGGTCATAATCCTTGCACTCAAACAGCACAACTTGCTCTTCTGCCTTGCCTTTTGCTTTTATTATCTCATCTAGCTCTAATAAGGTTATTTTTTCAATTCCTTTGTCAGTTATTGCGCAGCAAGGTATCATGCTAAGAGAGAATTTTGGACGACTTATAAATATTTAGATTAAACATTCAGATCAGGCCAAGCTTCTCAAGAACATAGTCATACATGGTTCTGCCTTTCTTGTTATTCATCTCAAAATACTTTTTACCCAGGAGCAAGCCTGCTATTTCTTCATAGCTCCTGCTGGCCTTGGTTCTTGGATGAGTGTGAGTTACTGGGTGCTTTAGCTTCAAGGCTTTTTTCACATTATTATCATAAGGTATTACGCCGATTACTGGCAAGTCTAATAGTTTTTCAACCTCGCTAACCTTCATCTCATGGCTATGCTCTCCTGCTTTGTTAACCACTACTCCGAGTATTGTCTTGCCGAGCTCATGCGCTACTTGTATTGTCTTTTGAGTGTTTAGCACAGAGCTAAGCTCTGGATTAGTTATGATAAGAACTTCATCACATGCTTCTAGCGCGCTAATAGCGTCCCTTCCAAGCCCTGTTGCGCTGTCCATTATGACGATGTCTGCTTCTTGCTCAAGAAGCCTTAGAACTTCTTTTAGCTTATCATACTTCAGCCTTTTCAAGTCATCTACTGTGCTTATGTTTGGTAGAATCCTGAGGCCGGACTCGTGCATATATATGGCTTGGTAAATAGAGGCCTCTTTTTTTAGCACGTTCATCAAGGTTTTTCTGAGGATAGGAGCGCCTAGGTGAACATTCACATTAGGTGTTGTGAGGTTAGCATCCACAAGAAGGGTTTTCTTTTGCTTACTCATGGCATGGGCTAGATTAATGGCTGTTGTAGTATTGCCTGTCCCTCCTTTGCCGCTTGCAATGCAGATATACCTGCTCACTCAAACACCTCTTTTTATATTAATCCTGTTGTTAAATATCTAGGCTTCATTAATTTTTGCGTCAATCCATTCATAAAACTCCTTTATAATATCGTAATATTCTGTTGCCTTGTCAATGTCCACTATTATTTCCTTCTCATCAACCATAGTCCTTAGGGTTACGTGCCTCCTGAATTCCTGCTCTTTCTTTGGATTGGTCTTATGGATTTTTCTGAGCAAGAAGTAAAGCTCCATGTTTTTTTGCACAATATCGTCTTTAAAAAGCTCTCTGACCACATCTCCTCTTTCTAAGGGGGTGGTTGGCAGGTATTCTTCTTTTTTCATCTTCTTATCAACAGCATATTTTAGGAGGGAGTCTATCAGGCAGTTGTAGGCGTCTATCATCCTACCTATGCAGTTCATGAGTACGTCCACGGTCCTGGTGTATTTCAGGCTAACATATATCTGGTGGTCTACTCTTTTCAGCTCATCCTTGGCTTCGTACAAAGATTCTTTCATTCTCGCTCACTATCTTGTTGATGTTGTTGACGAAAACCTTGGCCTCGAAGATGTATTTCTTGACCAGGTTGACATCGATGGTCTTGATGCTGTAGTTGGGAGAGCATATCACGAACTTGTCCTTCCTTGCGAAAGTGACTGGGCTGTTCCTGTGATCTGACAGCAAGCTCTTGATTTCCATTATCATGCTTGCATACTTAGGGCTGAACTTATACTTTGGGACCATCTTGGTCTTGAAAATCTCAAGCTTGGACGGGAAGCTGTCATGGAAAAGAGGAATCCTCTTGAAGAGCCTTTCATATTGGAGCAATGCTTCCATGCCGCATTCCAGGCTGACAAAGACGTTCTCCACAATCGCTACTAACAGCTTGGGGTCCTTCACTATCGGATAGGTCATGAAGAGCATATGGTCTGCTATTTTTATCTTCTGCAAAGCCTTATCCCGAAGAACCTGAAACTCCTCCATAATCCCTCAATAAGTATAAGCGAGAGAATATATAAATGTTTGCTAAAATCTTTTTTATTTACGCCAAACCGCTGAATTAATAAAGCTAGCTGCAGAAAAATATGGCTATGTGTTTCAGCCCGCAGATATCGCTCCTGACAGCTATTGTAGAGTTTATCTTAGTAATATTGATCTTGGCCAAGTTCAGGAAATCATCTGTGGCCCGCTTTGCTGCCATCTTCATATTCTTGCTAGGATTTTATCAATTCACAGAATTCATGCTCTGCACTACTGGCTACATTGATTTTTGGGCAAGGATGGGATTCATCACCTACACTTTCTTGCCTGCCCTGGGGCTTCACCTTGTCTTCAAATTATCTGACCGTATGCCTAAGGCGTTCGTATTTTACATCCCTGCAATCATATTCTCCGCCTTGGCTGTGCTATCTGAAGGATTTGTCGCTGGCGGCGCCTGCCACTCAGTCTTCATATCTGTAGAGCTGGTGTTCTTGAACCCCTCTGCCAATGCAGTCCTGTATTCAATCTATGGGGCCTATTATGCAGGATTTATTTTTCTAGGATGCTTCCTTGCCGGGCTCATGATAAGGAAAGAAGATGATGCGAAGAAGAAAAGAAAGATGAAAGTCGGATTGGCAGGAGTGTTGCTAGCCACAGCCCCCGTCTTGCTCTTCATAATAATCCTGCCGTCTTTTGGCGCCCAGTTCCCCTCTGTTTACTGCGAATTCGCGCTCTTGGTGGCTATCGCAGGATATTGGGTTTCTTATTTAGACCATAAAGAGAAATAAGGATTAGTCTTTCTTCAATTTAATGATTGCCTCTGCCAAGTCACCATTAGAATCTTTTATGGCTTTGAGAGCTTCTTCCTTTGACACACCAGCCTGCTCTGCCACAGTATCAATGTCTTCATCGCTAATCTCAGGCTCAGAGCTAAGGCTCCTCTCAGATTCCTCTCCAGAAACCTGGTAAGTGTACTGGCCCATCATGTTAACCTTGCTCACACTAGGATTAGAAATAACAATCTCCTTGTCTTCCATGCGAATGATGACTTCCTTGGCATCCAGTTCTTCCTGTTGGATTCCTAATCTCTTCATAGCTTGGCGCATCTGCCTAGGATCCATGTTCATTCCAGGAAACATATGCAAAAACCCCTTATTATTTTAGAACTTGCCTCCTGTGAGGTGAAGGATTATGATTATGATTATGACTAGAATCACTAGAACAATCACGTGCTCAGGCTTGAACTCTATCTTTGACTTGTAATCATCGAAATACCTGGTGATGCCTGCGCCTGAGCTGGGCATCTGGATCTTGTCATCTCTCGCCATGATGCAGAGGAGGCATGAATGGTTTAAAAATATTGTTCTTTTAGCAAGATTTAAATAGTTCTGAGTAAAGGAAAGAATTACAAACTCTTGAGGTGATTGAATGAGCAAGAAAGGACAGAGCCTGTCTCTTAATACGATTGTTATAGCGGCCATAGCACTAATAGTGCTCATAATCCTGATAGTGCTGGTAGTCAACCAGCTAAGGAAAGTCCCAGAGACAACAGGCTGTGAAGGAGCGCAGAAAGGAGTATGTGAAGCTTCATGTGATAACCTGGAAGGCACTTACGCCGTGGATCAAGCTAACAGCGGAGTAGATGGCGGTTGCCTAGAAGGAGAAGTGTGCTGCATCAAGATCAGCTGAAAGCAATAAATATTTTTTTATATTTTCATTTTCTAAGAACAAGGAATATTCAGGTAGGATAGTTATAAGCCGCCTTCTGTCAACCCCCACGCTCCCATGGGCGGGTTGTTCTTGACATTCTACTAAGCGTCGCTAAGGACTTGCACCAGTGAGGACTCGCCGTTTCATCCGTTCTCAGAGTTCAGGCGTTCAGGTTGTTATGGGAAATTTTATTTCCCAGCCAGAAACTTTAGGTTTCTGTGCGCTCGCAACAAGTTGCCTTGCTGCTTCAAAGCCATCATAACTCGCCCTGGGTGGTCTCGTTTCTGAGCCGTAGCCCTGGCTTTCACCAGCCATCTCCCAAAAGGCTTGCGCCTTGGTTCAATGGTCACCTTTTTCTGTGGTGGGCGGACTTTCCTAAGCAGAACCAAGCAAAAAAACAACCTTGAAGTTGTTGTTCTTGATAGATCCTACCTGCTGTCAAGCCGCTATCCTACCTGTGGTTATAGAGGAGTGTTTTCGTTTAAAAAGCTATTCTTTTTTTTGTCTTCATAGTAAGATTTAAATACTCCTAATCTCAAAAGTAGCTTTAATAGTTGTTAATTATAAAGGTGAGGTGATGTTATGAGCAAGAAAGCCCAGGGTATGAGCATAAACGTTATCATAATAGCAGCGATAGCACTTTTGATTCTCATCATCCTTGCTGTGCTTGTTTTAAGGACAGGCAATAGAGTTAGGCAGGGAACAGGATGCACAGGTGGCGGCGGAGAATGCTGGTCTAGCTGCGACGATGCAACAGCTCAGATGGGAGGCTTGTGGAGCCGAGACCCTACCAATGACGGCACATCAGGCAATTGCCAAGAAGGAGAGCAGTGCTGCGTCCAGATAAGCAAGCCCGCAGTGGAGTGAGAATATGATTTTCTCGAAGAACAAGCGTGGAGTAGAGCTCACTATGAACACCATCATCATAGCAGTGCTAGTGATCGTCGTGCTGATAGTATTGGTGTTGATATTCAGCAAATCTGTCAGGAACTTCTTCCTGGGAACATCTGACTGTCATGCCAAGGGCGGCGAGTGCATGTCTGAGTGCGAGTCTGGGACAACCAACATGTTCTCAGGCAACCCTAGCTGTGAGACAGGGATGATCTGCTGCGTGAAAGAGACTACCCTGCTAGGAACAGGGGACGAGAACATCTAGCAGTCTTTTTTCCCTTATTTTCAAGAGGACTTTGATGATGAAAAGCAAAAAAGGAGATGGAACTTTCTGGATAATCGGGGAAATAGCCATTGTTGTGGTTATACTAGTGATTGTCTTCCTCATCCTCAACAAGAACTTCGGTTGGTTCAACATAGGCATAAACAGCTGCGAAGCCAAAGGCGGCCAGTGCCTTTCTTCCTGTGGAGCATATGATCCCATACCTGCTGGTGACGGACAGTGCAAGACCGAGCACAAAGACACGAGCATGGTGTGCTGCAAGAAGCCGGAGGCAGAGCCAGGGAAAGAAGGAGAGGATGCTCGTGGAGAAGGAGCCAATGTTAACCTGATAAATGTCTTGCTGGACAATCAGAAGACTTCGCTTGCCTGGGGTGAGTCAAGGGAATTGGAGATTCGGGATACTCCTTACAAGTTCGAGGCTGTCCTGGATTATAAAAAGATACAGGCGCTTGGCAAGTTTGATGAAAATCCGGTCGACCATAAAGAGCCGCGCTGCAGTTTCTTCTTAAAAGATACAAACACAAAGGAAGAGTACGTACTCAAGCGTTCTGCCACAGCAATTGATTCTAGTCAACTCACTACAGGGGATTATTCTTGGATGTCATCAAAGTACACTTTCAATGCAGATGACTCTTTTGTAGTGGGTTGCAGCATATCTGACACAATACAACTACGCTATTGGAAACCAACTGATTCCCAAGCAGGTCACACATATCAGTTGAGAATAATTGTATATGACAAGGAAGTATCTGCTAAATCGCCACAAAAGGGCGCTAGCCTCGATTTCAGTTCTCCTTCCGATGAATCTGCTCTTGAGATTAGAAACCTTCTATTTGATGAGAGCAATTGGCTAGTTGAATTCACTGCTTACTTCAAGGTCAAGCCAATAGTCGAGATTCGTGATATAGGCGGCACATGGGCATCTTCTGATGACATCACTGTGAATGTTGTCAATCCTAATTATAAGCTTTCAAGTGTTGAAGTGGCTATTGTGCCTGGGGATGGAGTTAATCCAATAAAAGGAGACGCTTCAATAAGCTTAGGCCAAGCATTGAAGAATAGCTGTGATGATGCTTCCACAAAATACTATTCTATGCTCAGAAGGATAAAGAGCACTAAGGTAGGAACTCCTGGCTTCAACTTAGGATTATTCGCATTAGGAAGAGACGTTTATCAGAGTGCGCTTTACGAGGCTTCTGACCCTGAGCCTATCAAGATAGAAAATGATGTGAAAGCCACAGTTCATATTGACGCCTCAACAATCTCTAAGACTTTTGCCATTTCAAGCATGAGCGTGGAAAAGCCAGTGGTTAATGAGAATGATGTCAAGGAACAATACCTTTGCGTCAGAGCACACGTAGCCAGTTCTGATGGCAAGACCGTGAAGGTCATAACGACTGTCAACCAGCAGCCTTTGAGGCTTGATGTGGCTCCTCCGCTCATTGATAATACTGACTCTTACATCACAGTCGAGTACCCCAATCCTGAGTCGTTCCAGCAGACTGTTACCCAGCTCATCGCTGAGAACAGGATAAGCCCTACCCAGAGGCTCACTCCCTATTATTTCAACAGGTATCCTCGCGTGGTCTTTAAGAAGTGCATTGACAGGAGCGGGTGCAAGGAATATGATTATTATTTTGCTCCGACTAATATTAATATTAATATCAACACAGGAGGGGATTTGGGGGCTGGTATCACAGCTATTGTGCTTAGTTATGCTGTTAACCAGCTGTACCAGGCGCTGGTAACTTCTAAGCCGCTAGAGACTCTCTGTCCGTTGCCTAATGACATCCAGTACAGGCATAACACTGCCGCTGAGATAAGGTTCAGCAGGCTGCAGCAAGGCCAGGGAATATACTGCCTGAAGATAGTGGATGCTGCTGGCAACTACTGGATGACCTGGAAGGCAGTGTACAACCCTTACGATGTCTTTGACGAGATTACTGGGGAATTGCTAGGCACAGGCGTGACCCACTGAACTTGTTCTTTGAACAATAAAGTTTAAATAGTCAGGATTATAGGAATTAATTAGCATAGTTAGAGGAATATTATCATGAAGCCCAACAAGAAAGGAGACTACACAGGTTTCAGATGGATCATGTGGCTGATAATAGCCTTGATTCTTGGTGTAGGCTTGTTTGCCATCATCAGGGCTGTCATGAATTTCACAAAGGTATAATAAGATGAGTTTGGTTAGGAAGAGGAAAGGCAGTGTTGAGTTCTCATCAGTAGCCATGATAATCATAGCGCTGATAGCAGGGCTGGCGATAATCGCGATAGTTTTCCAGATACTTGGGGCTTTCACAGACGTTAACAAGATAAAAGAAGGCATAAAGTGCAGGGTTGTGATACAGACATCATCGACATTGCAGGAAGCGACTCAAGGGCTTACTCCGCAGAAACTTATTGATGCTTGCCCGACCATCCAGAAACTGATACCCTTAAGGGATAGCTATCCTACAATTGCCAAGAGCATGGACAGGATGAATGCTGACATGATGAAACAAGTCGTTATCATGGACTTTGCTGAACTAATCAATAATGTCTGGTGGATTACAGGAGAAGGTGACAGGTCAGAATACTTGCTCAAGAATGTCGCAGGATTCTTCACTGGAACTAAAGACTGCTATGTAGTATATGCTGTGAGGATACATACTCCGAAGAACTTCACTTCAATAAGTGAAAATGATTTGCTCTTCAGCCTCAAACGCATTTCAAGAGCAGACTTGCTAAGCGGCTCTGCAAAAGGAGACCAAAGGAGCATCATGGAATACATCACTCTGGATGGGAAAGGATCTGGAGTCTGGCTGAGAATACCTGCAGGAGATGTAAAGATAGAATATCAAGAGAACGGCGCAGACCCGCTTTTTGGAATCGCAGTCGGATTTGCAAAAGAGAGTGGTGTTAATAAACTGCTGGATTATATTTTCAATGGTAAGGTTCCTGCAGAGATAAATAAAAAAGCGAGCTTCATCTACATTGCTCCGTATCAAGAAGTAGCATCGTTGTGTAGGGTGGTATGAATGATAAAGATAATGTTAGGAAAGAAAGCACAGGACATAAACTGGGTTTATATAATACTGACAGTCCTATTCCTATTAACAATCATAGTATATATATCGTCTCTTAAAGGTGGGGGCTCTTCAATTGGAGAAGGATTAGTAGATTGGTTCAGGAACCTGTTTTAGGTTGTGTTGATGAAAATGATGAACAAGAAAGGGATGTGGCAGAAGGTTGTTGAAATCATAGTGGTACTAATTGTATTTCTCGTACTCATCGCTACTTTATTCCCGTTGTTTGAAAGAGTAGAAAAATCAAGCCTCCACCTTATCAAGACTGAAAGAGAAAAATTCCTTTACATGGGGGGGAGTTACATCCATCCTGACTTGATGGGGACTGACATGGCAGACTTCTGGTTCACGGGGTTCAAGAATTTCCTGAAAGAAGCCCCAACAGCTCAGAATACTTGTCTAGGGTCTTTCTATGTGGATAGCAGGTGGAACATGCAGGATACTTCCGTACGCTTCTTGCAGACATCCACAGGCATTGAGATAATGCTATTGGATGCTGACCATGTAGCAGGAGCCATTGATAATAAGACCTTTGCTAATGAAGAAGGAAAGTCTCCTTGGAAGTTATGCATCATAAATACTGATTTCACGACCTTTACCAACGTAGTAAAATATTTGTTTGAAAATGACAAGCCTTTGGAGGTTTCTGATAGCTGGATAACATACCTTAATGATGCAACGATTGATTTTAAGAGTGACATTAAGGACGAGAATATGGTGGTAAGTTATTTCACTCCAGAAGTTTTGAATAAACCCGATATGCGCGCGGAGGAGGCAGATTATCAAGCATTAATTGTTAATGATGGTTCGGCAACCCACGGCTTTTCCTATGTTGACTATGAAAGATTTATTTTCCTCTTCATAGTTAAAGGAAATAACTTCTGTATTTTACCGTCCACAACAACTTCGGCCAATGCAAAAGCATTTGATGCGAATGTTCTGTCCCGGCTTTTGAAGCAGCAAATAAAGACAGATGTGTCAAGCACACCTTTCACAGGAATGCGTATTGATGATTCTAATTTCAAGCTGTTCTGTCCAATCCCTGGAGGAGACAAATCAATTGAGAAATCAATCTTCACAGGTTATAATTCATGCTATTACAACGGATGCGATGATATGAATTTCAACGTAGATGGCCTTAGAGCCTGTAATGATGTGTATGAAAAATGCCGTGGTGTCTGCGCTGAAGATTCAAACAAAATAGTAGGCTTGTTCCACGGAGGGAGCATTTGCGTATCTTGTCACGAAATAAAGAAATGTAAGGATTATAATGAAGCAGCATCTTGCATAAAGGATCTCTGCGGATTATCATGCAAATATGATGCTGTTAATAAAGAATGTGTTCCAATTCCGGTTGAGCCGATTTGAAGGAGGTGTTTTAGGATGTTTTCGAATAAAAAAGGAATGGCAGCAATGGAGTGGGTAGTTATTCTAGTGATTATGTTAGTAGCCGCTTATCTTGTCATCAATTGGTCTTCCAAGGGCATCAAGGATGCTGGTGGAGAATTCTTTAGTATACTCAATCTCAACACTGCCAATTGCGACCATGACTTTGATGGCACCAAGGACAAGAAAGATATCTGCCCTTGTGATTCTGACGATTATTTTGACTCAAGGACTTATTATGTAGCAGATGCAACCGACTGCACAGCGATGAGAAAATGTCAGTATGACACTACAACCACGCGAATAGAGAGATTTAGCGAGTGTAGCGCCAAGGCAGCTGCAGCAAATACAGAGCTAAAATCAGAAGCAGATATGATTAGATACTCTATTAATCTTGATGTTAGCGCCTGCAAGAAGTGGTATGACTTGAAAGGAAAAGAAAAATTAGACAGCACTTACAGAACTGAATGCACAGGATATAGTAGTACGGAAAAGGAAATTGTTTTCACCCAGAACTGCGCCGACAAGATATTATCATGGTACAAGGAAGCTAACAGGCTGACCTTTACCTGCAGGACTTCAACCTCCAAGTGCAAAGATATTCTGAAGAAAGAATGCTGAACAAGAAGTGAGTGATTAATAAGTGAAGAATAACATGAAACTGCTGATATCAAAGAAGGGGGACCAAACAGTAGTGCAATTCCTGATAGGATTGATACTGGTGTGCATAGTCATCTATACTTTCTCAAGGTTGATATCTTCATGCCTAAAGCCAGAAGACAGGTCAAGCAAGACCTTCCAAGCGCTTGCAGACAAGATTGCTCTTGACACTGAAAATCTTACTGGAGTGCAGAAAGATGTAGCTCCGACTTTCACAAACATAGCCAAAGACGAGGTTTTGCTATTCTTTGACAAGGGAGAGAACTACAGCGTTTACTTCCCAGCAAAATCGGATTTGAGCCTTAAAGAAAACTTTTTTACCTATCATGAGCAGCCAGTAGCTTATCTTTATGATATGCTATCCCAGGATTCAAAAGATTGGCTTGCAAACAGGAACATCATTGTAACAGTCAGCACTGATATGATTTATGCTTTCAAGAAACCAACGGGTTGTGATGATAGTGCTTGCATGGTTTTATGCAAAGAAAAAGACTTAAGAACAACAGTTTACTCTTCTTATCAAATAAGATTTTCAGATTATGAAGTAACCTTGCCGAAGCCTGTTGTTGTTTCTTGCTCCAATCCAAAACAATTAAGGACTTTTGACAATATAGGAAAGTTTTATCGAAAGCCTTTCTTTACATATGGAACTTATTTTGATGGCGATAAGAAGAAGGATTATTTCTTTGGCAGAGGACTTTTTAATACTGATGAGCTAGGGAAGTATTACAATAGCGTGCTCTCTCCAGGAGCATTTTTTTCTTCCAAATTCTTTTGCATTGCAGAAAGTTCTGAAAGCGGTGATAAATCCCCGCAGGAATCTATTGATGCAATTGGAAGATGGATTGGAAAACTTTCTTTCAATTGCGTTCCTTCAGGAGATGTCACGAGGGACAGTTCACAAGACATAATCTCCGTTTCAGAACACAAAGACTCTGAATGGCAGAACATCACTCTCATACAAGGCCAGTACATCTTCACCCAGGCTTTCAACAACAACGTCGCCCTGTGCTATTCTCCTCCTTGCCTGAGCTTGGCTGATGAGATGTACATCAACTGGGGCTCTCACTTGGATGGATGCTTCCAGGATGTTACCAAGTGTCCTCTGCTTAATGATGATATTGTCCGTTATGCTGGCAAGAAGACTGTGGCTTTCAAGCTCCAGAAGGACTCACTGGGAGATGTTCAGCTTTTGCATATCCAGCAGGGAGATAATGATTTCGCCTATAACATGGATGGTTTCAATTTCGTCGGGGACCTGCGATTGCAAGTGGAGTATGTGAAGGAGAACAAGGAAAAGGAGATCATCAATGCTGATGAGCTCTCCCTGAGCTATGATGATTATGCTGGTGGTAATAATCTCAGGCTTGATGTTGGTGACAGGGAGTTCTCTTTCATAGGCGCAGCTGGCATCAGGGGAGCGATTGCTGCTGACATCGGCCCCGTGCCTACGTCCACTCTCAAGTTCATTGTGCAGGAATATACTGGCTCTGCAACTGTTTAATTCTTCTTTTCCGCAAAACATAAATACTCATATTCTAACTGTTGATAATTATGAGGTTAGGGAATAAGAGGGCTGAGTGGACTATGCTGCAGATTATGATGATTCTTGCAGGAATAGTTGCTGCTTTCATCCTGGTGTCTGTTGTTCTGAAGATTACTTCCAAGGACAGGGCTGAGAGCGAGTTCTTTGCAAAAGACGCTGCTTTGCTGGCAGATGCTGTTCTCAGCACTCCTCAGGACGTGCAAATCATTTATCCTCGGGAATTCGCCAAGCAGTATGTCAGGCTTGAGAACTCTTCAATAGCTGTGTTCATCTCAAGGCCTGAGCCTGATGAGGCTTCTCCTCACACCTATTATTTTGTCCCTAAAAAAGACATTGTTGTCCAGGAGAATGAGATGAAGCTATCAGCTTTCTTCATGCTCAAGAGCAAAGGAACTCTTTCCATAAGCAATGTGCCCTTGCAGAGAGGTGTCTCAACTCCATGATCCTTAACAAGAAATCCCAGTTGCACCATGCTTTTAGCGCAGGCTATTTTGTCATGGCAGGGTTCATTCTGGTAGTAATGGCTTTTGTATTAATCCTTACTATCAGCGCTCATCTGAGTGCTTTCACAGCAGCTGACAAGGACTTGCCTACTCACATCTATGCTTACAGGGCGATAAACACTTGCCTGGCTTACCAGGACCAGGTCACCAAGAGATTCTATCCCGGAGTCATTGACATGAACAAGTACACTCAGGAGAATCTTGAGGCTTGCTATTCTGACACTAGCTTCAAGTCTTTCAATGTCCAGCTAAAAGACCTTGACAAGGGAGAAGCCCAGAGCAGGTTATTGGTTGGATTTGGGGCTGCCCTTTACATCAAGAGCTATCCTGTGTGGATCAGGTATCCTGATGGCAATATGAGCAGCGGAGAATTATTGTTCGGAGCATCGCAATGAGAAGATTGATGAGGAATAAGCGGGGAATCGCAGAGGAGATATCTGACACAGCCTTCGCTCTCTTGATATTGTTCATAGGGATTTCCTTGATGACTTATATCTCATCGCTGAACAAGGCAGATAGGGAGAATAAAGGAGCTTCTTTCATGGGCCAGGCTATCTTTGAGAACGCTATTGGAGTGTATCTTAAAGAGCCAGTTACTATTGACGGCCAGACCATTTCCATGACAGACCTGATTGTGCTGGCAGCTGAGTCAAAATCTACTACTTCTGATTATTCTAAGCTCTGGAAGCAGAAGACAGATGCTTTTTTCAATTCAATTGCAGATAATCTTAATACTTATGCCGTGGATATTGACCTTTCTCTTGAAGGAAAGCACCTGATGGATGCAGGATTCGGAAGCTATGTTGAAAGAAAGCCAGGCTATTTCTCAATCATCTACCTGCCCAGCCATTCTGGCAAGATAATCACAGTCGACATAGCTTGGACACAGCACATACAATCATATCAAGTCAAACCAAGAGGCGGACCCTGAAGATAAAACATGGGAAAGACAAAATTCAGGACAAATAAGAAGGCCATCGGGCTACTTCTGTTTCCGACAATGGCTTTCATGGCTGGATTGGTTCTCTTCCTGATGTTTAAGGTTCCTGACATCGGAGATTATATCGGCTCAAAGCAATCCGCTGTTCTCAGGGCTGTTGGCCAGGGAGAAGAGCAATTGGCTTTTGTCGACACTGCTGCTAAGATGGCTGCTTTGCAGAGCATCATGGACCTGGGAGAGAGCGGAGGGTTCTACGCAGATGTGGGTGATGATTCCAATGGATTGATGGAAGAATATCCTTGCGATAGGTTCGGCTATAACCTGTGGAATGATAAAGCCACTCAGTGCTGGCCTGGTGCTGATAATCTCAAGAAAGCCTATCAATCATATTTTGAGAAGAACCTCAAGAATGATTATTTCAGTCAGCACCCTGAAAAGACTTTCAGCAGAGTGAACTATGCTTATCAGACAGATTTCAGCAGCGCTAGCGGCATCATCATCCGGGGGATTACTCAGGATTCTATTCCTTTGGCAATTGTCTCTCAAAAGCAAGTAGTCAAAAGAGAGATTTCTTCTTCTGACAAGATCCTTGATAAGGAGCCAACAACCAAGTGCTGTGATGGCCAATGCGTTGAGAGCATTGCCGAGAGGTATTATAGCAAGTACGGCCCTAGCAGCTCGATAAAGCTTTTCTATGTTTGGGGAGGAGCAACTCCTTATTCTATACAAGAGACTATCAAAGACCTGGAAAAGAAAGGAAAAGAATCTTTCTTTGACGGAGCCAACATTTCCACCATCCAGCCAGAAGGCAATACCATGAGATCAGGTCAATTGACTACTACTGGCTTTGACTGCTCTGGCTTTGTGTGGTGGGTTTACAAGCACGCTGAGCTGAGTGATTTCTATAATAGAAAAGGAGCAGGAGAATATGAGCAATATGCTCGGGAGAAAAACTATAAACTGATTTGTGATTTCAAATCAACCCAATGCACCAAGGAGATCATGGCAAGCGATGCCCAGCCAGGAGACTTAGTGTTCTTGTACACTGAGCAGAAGACAAGCGTAGGCCACGTAGCTGTCTATGCAGGCAACAGTCAAATAATTGATTCTTCAGGCGACAAGAATGGCATTGACAAGAGGCCTCTACCTGATAGCTGGTATGAACGCATGTCTGTCTTCAGGTTCCCTTATAATACTGGATGCACGAGCACTCCAGTTCAGGC
>JBGOZE010000027.1:0-14346 GCA_041479965.1 Candidatus Nanoarchaeia archaeon
CAACAACGACCTTGAGCTGTTCAGACTAAGATACAATCATTTCAGGCCGCATAGCAGCCTGAATGGTCAGTCTCCAGCTCAAAAATACCATGATTTCGCATCATTATTTTAACTGGTGACATATGTCATGACCTTATACATGGTTTTTCTAGGGCAGAATCTGGTGTTTCCTAAAAATTTATATAATCGCAAGCATTACTAGACTTCTTCGGGGTGATGTAAAATGGTAGTTGACAAGATAGCTACTTTTATTATGATGTATGCGCTGACAGCGACGCCTTGCCAGGGATTGCAGCAGAGTCAAAGGAATCCCTATGATTTGATGACTAATAATGCGCTCGCTTCCAGGCTTGTTCTAGGCAACACCTTGGAAGAGCAGGTCAGGGCTAATTACGCAGCCCAGGTTGTGGAATCAGAGACCAGCAAGAACATACTAGAGAGTGCTTACCAAGCCCTTGGTGAGCCTGACAATAAATATGTTGAGCTTAATCCTGGCGAACGCTTGACCTTGAAAATGGTCAGGCCCTTCACTATCAGGAATCTTGGAGATATTGCTGGCAGGATAGCCTGCATGGGCGGAGAATACTCGCTTGCTGCTCCTGTGCGTAGCATAAGCCCTGATGCTGATAAGGATTATGCTGCTCAAGGTCTTAAGCAGAGCGCCTGGATGATGTGCATCCCAAGCGCAGAAGGAGGTTTCAGGCTTCCAATTGCTCCTCAGGTTACTATTGATGAGATAAAGATAACCAACATTGGCTCTGGCAAGCTCAAGATTGATGCTGTGATTGGCTACGGCAATTGAGGAACAATTAGTGCTTGATACAAACACTAGAGCTTGATGTTGAGATCTTTGTATCCTTTCTCTTTCAGGAAGCTGAAGAACTCTTCTTCTGAGAAGAACATCTTGTTGATGAGGTGCTTTTCAAATGGCCCGTATTCTCTTTTTGGGCTGATCATCCATACTTCCTTGGTGGTCTGGAAAGCATGATTGATTTCTGTGAGCACTCCTGCTGAGAACACCAGGCTTGGCAGGAAATAAACTATTATCTTCTCTGCTTTTCCAGTGAACCATCTCAGGTCTCGCTGATAGGTCTGGGCAGCTTCTGTGTCAGAGAATTTAGTAGCCAATTCTACGCTCCGAGGGTTTAGGACTGCAAAGTACTTGTTGAGCTTCTTGATGAAGTCATCAATCCTTTTCCTGTCCTCATCTGTCTTGATATTGGTCATTGGGAAGCTGGCATACACCAGTTCTGCCTGCGGCCTGAACATTAGCTTGAACAATAGGTCCTTGGCTTCTTTTCTTGGCAGTATGTAATGAGGCTTGTTCAGCAATTGGGCCCAGCCTGTTGTTATGTTGACTTCGATGTTCTGCCATGTAAGTATCTGGTCAGCTTCCATATGCTGGTCTTTCCACTGCTCAGAATTGTCCATCCTGTTCTTGATGGAGTCAGAGTCATCGATGAGAGTCACAAAGAAATCAGGATTGATGTCCTTGACATATTTCCAGTTGAACGCATTGGTGTAATTGTTCTTCCACAGGAAAGTTGCGTGGCCTGAGATGATGAGGTTCTTGTGAGCCTTCATCTCTGATTTCAATCCATGGATGAGGTTCTTCATTGCTAAGGCGCGGAATTCCTCATCAATATTAAGCACATTCCTTGCAACAAAAGTCGCTCCCAGGTCCTGTTTGAGATGAGCCATGAGCCTCTCGCCAAGAGATATGTACTCAACCTTTTCATTGTTCTTCTTGGCTATCCTAACAGTCTCCTCAATGTATGCTTTCTTGTCTACCTCGGAGACGCAAGTCACGAAAACCTTCATTTCAGAACTCTCCTATCTTTTTCTGCCCGCCTCTTTTCTTGGCCCGCTGCCAAGTATCCCAGCTATGCCTGAAGAAAGGGTATTTGTCAAAGTTCTTCAATGTGAACTCCATTGTCAAAGGGTCGCTGGGATAGCCGCTGCCGAAATCAACTCCGTGCTTAGCCTTGAGCTTCCTTATCTCGTGGTCTCTTGAGACTTTTGCGAGAATGCTCGCAGCCCCCACGATTGTGTAATTCACATCAGCCTTGTGCTCGACCACCAGGATAGGCTTGTACTCAAGCTTTTTCATGATGTAATCCTTGTAAGCCTTCAGATTTGTGCTCGGACAATCCAATATCACCTTGTCAGGCCTTAATTTGTTGATGAGAATGATTGACTTGTCAGCTTCCATCCAGTTAAGGTTTGTCTCCTCGCTCATCACAGCAGCATCAATCTCTTCCGGCTGGATCTTGACGAGCTCGAACTTGCACAAGTCCTTGATCTCGTTGTAAAGCTTCTCCCTCTGATTTGGAGTGAGCATCTTAGAATCCTTGACACCCATGGTCTTGAGCTTGAACTCGTCCTTTTCCTCGCAGCAAGCAATGGCCATGACCATAGGCCCAATCACAGGCCCCCTACCCGCCTCTTCAATACCAGCGATTATCATGAGCTCGAGAAACTCCTTGGTGTTTTTAAATCTTATTGAGTATTATTGAGTGTTATACAGTTATTTCTTCTATAAGCTTGTTGAACACTTCTGAATTAGGAAGGAACTCTGGCTCTTTCAAGCCGGGAAGCTGACTGATCAGCGGAACTTGTTCTACGTCTATCCTGCCGTAATAGAGCTGTTTAAGTCCATGCTCAGGGTTGTCTTCCAGGAATTTCTTTACTTTGTAGTATCCGTCAAGATAGAGGTAGTCTTTGGTGTAGGCTCCTGGCTTGGATGTGTCTATCAATCCTCTCTTTGCTCTTAGCGTCAACTTCCAGGCAAAATCATCGTTAAAGTATTGTTTCAAGTCATTGAAAACATCCCTGAAGCCTTTTTGCAGGGCGAGATTGACTGCCAGTGCCCTGCCTGCATAAGTCCGAAGAGTATTTATTTTCAGGCAGTGGTGCATCTCCTCGATGTTGACTGCCAGTCCTTCTTCTGTGCCTAAGTAATTAGGCAGTCCTGTGAAGAATATCTTGTAGGGCTGTTTGTCGCCGTTCAATGCGCGGAAGACATGAGTGCCTATCTCGTGAACCACTATTCTTTTTAAGAAGTCTTTTGAGAACTTGGCTTTCTTCTTGACAAAAACGCTCTTCTTTGAGGTTATGACTGCTGCATTGGCAGACATGTTCTTGTACCCAACTTTCCAGTCCTTCAGGTTCAGTGTGCGCATGACTTTCTTCATCTCAACAAGCACTTTCTTGGCAGGGATGTTGTTCTCTTCCTTCTCTGGCATTGTCTTCAGGATTTCCTGCGCCTTGGCTACCAATTCCTGCGAGGGCTTGTCAAAGATGCCTTTTGAGAAGAAAGTGAATTCTGACTTGCCAATGTTTTGTATCATGGCATTGGTTCTCTTGAACTTCTCAAGCCTCTGCAACAGCAGCCTGCTCATCGCGTCCTGGCCGAGCTCTATCTCGTCCAGCTTCCTGAAAAGCTTTTCGCATGAAGAAGGCCGCTTGTACTTGAACATCGGGTTGTGGTCTGGCTCCTTGAAGAACCTTTTCCTTTCAGAGGCTTCATTCACAGGATTCATCCCCAGAAAAGGAAGCTTCCTATCAACTCTATGGAGAAGCTTCTCGAACTGCTTCATGTTCTTCTCAAGTTTCTTGCTGTTATCCTCAGGCTTGCTCCCAAACATGCGCCTTGGATAAGAAAAAAGACTATATAAAACTATTGGCTTTTCCTAGAATCTCATCGAGTCAAGCTTGGCGATCCTCTTCTGCATCGGTGGGTGAGTGCTGAAGAGCTCGAACAAAAAGCTGCCTCTGAAAGGATTGACGATGAATAGCGGTGCTGTTGTTGGACTGCCTTCTCCTCTTCTGAAAGGCCTCAATGCATTGCCTTTTTCCAGCTTCCTAAGCGCGCTGCTCAAAGGCTTGCCATCATGCATGACTTCTGCGCTGCCTGCATCTGCCAGGTATTCCCTAGTCCTTGAAAGTGCTAATTGGAGCAGGACAGCAATGAGAGGCGACAGTATGCCAAGGACTAGAAGGCTTATCATGCCTCCGCCGTTATCATCCCTACTATTCCCACCAACAGCTCCAAACCTAGCCATCGAGGCGACATACGAGATCACTCCCGCGATAACTGCTGCTATGGTCTGTATTAATGTATCCCTGTTCTTGACATGGCTTAGCTCATGAGCTATAACTCCTTTAAGCTCTTGGTCGTCAAGTAATGTGAGTATTCCGCTTGTTACTGCAACTGCTGCGTGCTCAGGGCTTCTTCCGGTTGCAAATGCATTCGGAGTTGGGCTCTCAACCAGGTAAGCTTTTGGGATTGGCAAGCCTGCCTTGTCAGCCACTTCTTTTATCATCTTGTTGACTGGATGAGTTTTTGGCAACTCCTTTGCCTTGTACATCTTGAGCACAATCTTGTCGCTCCACCAGTACATCACAAAATTCATTATCAGTACAAAAACAAAAGCCACTACTAAACCCGAGAATCCTCCAATGAGATTGCCTATCCACAAGAGCAGGGCTGTGAGTAATGCTAAGAGGATGGTTGTCTTGAAGTAATTACCGAACCGACCCATAGAATTGACAATCCAGCCACTATTTTTAAAGGTTATGGAATATTAGTCCCTGCTCGAATCTTTCGTCACCTTTATAAATTTCAGTAAGTTTCTTTGTATTATGAAAAAAGCTTTGATGATTGTCGCGATAATTATATCAGTTATTCTACTCGCAGGTTTCTGGCTGATAATTTTTGTCGCGCACAAAGTATCTACAACTGTCGGCGAGGGAACTCTGAGCGGAAAAGTGACTATTGGCCCCATCTGCCCTGTTGAAAGGCCAGATGTGCCTTGCCCTGTGCCTGCAGAAGCTTATGAAGCGAGAAAGATACTTGTTTACATACAATTGAAAGGCGGGCTTGCTTTGTACAGCGACGTCAGCATCAAAACTGATGGTACTTACTCAGTCAATCTGCCTGAAGGAGCTTATGTTGTGGAGATGAAACCGAACGGCATTGACCGCAGCCCTGATGTGCCTGCTGATATTGTCATAAAGGCCGGAGAGACAACCACGCTCGATATAAGCATTGACACTGGCATCAGATAGAGAATTTCTAGAATTTGTCAGATAGAAACTATTGGGCGAGTCAGATAGAAAGTATTTTTCTTAATCCTTCAAGGTCCTTGCTCGTGCTTATCTTGTTCCTCATCTCAGCGCTTCCTTTCATTCCTGCTGTGAAGTGCTGGCAGTGAAGTTTGGCCCTGAAAAAACTTGTTTGGTATTTGTCTGCAAGGTAAAGGTATTTCTTTATCATCTTCAGCCTTGCCTTGTCATCTGCTGCCTTGTAATGCTTTTTTGTGAGAAAATCATTTATCTGCTGGAAGATCAATGGGCTTTTCATCGCAGCCCTTCCAAGCATCACATAATCACATCCTGTCTCTTCAATCATTCTCTTGGCATCCTGAGGAGTGAAGATGTCACCATTGCCTATAACAGGGATAGAAACACTCTTTTTTATAGCTCTTATGATACTCCAATCTGCTTTTCCGCTATAAGCCTGCTTCACGGTCCGAGGATGAATTGTAATGGCTGCTGCTCCTGCTTGTTCGCAAAGCTTGGCAATCTCCAAGGCTACAATGTGCTCGCTGTCAAGTCCGCTCCTAATCTTGGCTGTGAAAGGAGTGTTGAGCTCCTTGACGCACGCCTGTATGATCTCCTTGATTCTACTCTTCCTTGGCAATAGAGCGCATCCTGCGCCTTGCTTTATTATCTGCCTGGCAGGGCAGCCGAGGTTGAAGTCAATGACGTCAGGATGATATTTCTCCTCGATTAGCTTGGCGGACTTGACAATCTGCTCTGTTGTCTGGCCGAAAAGCTGAATGCCAAAAGGATGTTCATTATCTTTGTCAGAAAAATCAATCATCTTGATAGTTGCTTGGTTATGCCTGCTCAGGGCAGCTGCGCTTATCATCTCAGAGAAAGTCAGACCGCAGCCATATTCCTTGCAGAGCATGCGGAAAGCAGCATCATTCACTCCAGCCATGGGCGCGAGGATGGTCTTTGATTTCAGTTTTGGAAAGTTCATGATGGACTAGAATGAGCTTGCTAATTATTAATTTTACGAAAAAAAGAAAAAAACAGAGGGATTGCTCCCTCCGCCTACTAGCGGGGGATGGATTTGAATTCGACAACAGCTCATTGCTGGCTGTTTCCATCGACCTCCGGGTCTCTCTAAGAGCGTTTACTCTTTTATGAGCCTTCCGCACAAGATAAGATCTTGTTATCTCGTTCGACGGGCACTCCTAGTTAGGCATGTGTAGCAGGACACATTCTGCCCTACCCCGCTGTGCGTCTTAAAAATTCTTTGGTATATATAAATGTTATTGAAAGAATAAAAAGCGCCACGGCCCGGATTTTCAGGTTTTTGCATTTTGCAAAAAACTCTTTGAACCGGGGATTCCCTTACGGGAACAGGATGTGTGCGGTATAGTAGGTCCTCATAAAGACTAATGCGTCCTTAGCAATCCTGCGCTATACCAGGCTAAGCGACCGTGGCACAGTATCCGATAAAAGGGATTGTTTTTAAAAAGTTTTGGTATTTTTTAGCAAAATATTAAAAACTCTTAATCACTCTACACTCTCATCATGAAGAAATACCTTGTTTTGTGCATGCTGCTATTTGTTTCTATCATATTACCATCCTTTGTGGCAGCCCAGGATGATGAATTGTTTGGCTATCACGCCCTGACTTTAGGTTTGTCTATCTCAAACACTTTCCAGGTAAAACCCACATCGTCAGACTACTATATTGATTATGTTTATGCTGAGTTAAGCTGGTTTCCAAGAGATGATTACAGGCAGAAGGTCGAATCCATAACAACAGAGCCAAGAGCTGATTTCAAAGATCATTTCATTTTTGAGTGGAACCAGCCAGCTGCAACTTCCTTCAGCTTTGAGGAGAATTCAAGGCTTCAAGCCAAGAATGAGTTCATGCCTGTCACCAAGAAAATCAGCTTCCCTCTAAAAAACCTTGATTCTGATTATGCATCCTATGTTGAGCCTAGAAAAATCATTGATATCAATGACAAGATACGCCAGCAAGCCTCTGAGCTTGTGCAAGGAGAGGATGACCTTTACAAGGCAGTGTTCAAGGTTGCAGAATGGGTGGAGAGAAACGTGGAGTACAACCTGTCGACCATGACTGCAGAAGCTACTCAGACAGCTAGCTGGGTTATGGACAACAGGCAGGGAGTGTGCGATGAGATAACCAGCCTTTTCATCTCAATGTGCAGGAGCCTCGGAATTCCTGCAAGGTTTGTCACAGGCATATCCTATTCGAACATCAACCAGCAGAATGGTGGGTGGGGTCCTCATGGCTGGGCAGAGGTGTATTTCCCAGGCTATGGCTGGGTTCCTTTTGACGTGACATATAAGGAATATGGCTATGTGGATGCTACTCATATAATGCTCAAGACTACCTATGACTCAAAGGAGACGAGCATTAACTATGGGACCAAGAGCAGGAACACAGAGATTGAGCCAGCTCCTCTTGACTTTGATGTCGGCATCATCAGCAAGGATTACAAGCTTAAGCCCATGCTTGCATTGGAGCTTGAAGCTGCAGAGCCAGAGACAGACTTCGGCTCTTATAATCTGGCCATCGTCAAGGTGAAGAATCCTAGCAACCGCTACACAACCACTAGGCTATCTATTGCTCAGGTGAGTGAGCTTGATTTCATGGATGATCACTCCGTGGATGTCATCCTGGCGCCTTATGAGGAGAAAAAGCTTTACTGGCTGCTGAGAGTCAGCCCTGACCTAAGAAAGAGATACATCTACACCTTTCCATTGAGTGTAATTGCCAGTGGCGGAGAGGAGGCAGAAGCAAGCTTCCGCTCTTCTGACAGGTGGAGGATCTATTCTGAGGATTACATGAGGATGCTGATTCCTGCAAGCCCGAAAGAGGAAAAGCCTTACTCAAAAGAAGTCTTGATAAATTGCTCGCTTTCAAATGACAAAATATACCTTAATGAGTCAGTCAACATCAGCTGCACCATTGATAACAGCGGAGAGGCTATCTTAAGAGCCCTGAGCCTGTGCCTTGATGACCAGTGCTCAACCACCAAGATACCTGCTGGCGAACAGGCAAGCTTCACCTTCAATAAAGGTTTCCAGACAATGGGTGTCAAGATCCTGGTTTTCAAGGCAGAGAACGATCTCATAGAAAAAGCCTATTTCGCAGTTATTGAGATCCAGGACAGGCCATTGCTAGAGATAGCTGATTTAGATTATCCTAAGACCATAAGCTTCTCAGACTATTCAGAAATAAGCTTCTGGGTGAAGAAGAAATCCAACTCTCGGCCTAAGAACGTAGAAGTGAAGATAGAGCACAAGATGATAAAGGAGGAATGGAGCGTGCCGCTCATCGAATCAGACTATAATTTCAAGGTTAAGATAAGAGGAAGCAATTTCAACCTTGACAAGAATGATTTCAAGATAACAGTCACCTATGAGGACGAGCAAAATAACCAGTACAAGCTAGAGGAGAACTTCGCCATAACCTTGAATAAGCCTACCTTCTTCCAGAGGATAACGATCTGGTTTAACCAGCTAGACCACAAAATTTCTGATTTCATTAACAAGATTTAAAAAACCCTCCCGTATACCTATTTCTATGAGTAAAAAAGAAATAAAGCAGGATAAAAAAGGAAAAGCTAATGTGAAAGTCTCAAAGCTGGTGCCAGACACCAGCGTGATAATAGAGGGTTTGCTGTCAAAAAAGATAGAGAAGAACCAGCTTCGGCCTGAGCAGATAATAATCCACGAAGCAGTCATGGCAGAGCTTGAGAGCCAGGCCAATAAGAACAGGGAAACAGGCTATTTAGGCTTGGAAGAGGTCAAGAAGCTCAGGGAGCTGGGTGAGAAACGCAGGTTTAATATCATATTCAAGGGGAGCAGGCCAAATGATTTTGAGATAAAATATGCTAAATCAGGAGAGATAGACTCGCTCATAAGGAAGCTCGCAGCAGAGGAAAAAGCGACCTTGGTCACAGCTGACAAGGTTCAAAGCCTGGTAGCAGAAAGCAAAGGCATTAGCGTCATCCTCTATGAGTTTGAGCTTGAGAAAAAGCCTCTTGTCTTGGAAAAATACTTTGACGAGACGACCATGAGCGTGCACATCAAGGAGAACTGCACAATCAAAGCAAAGAAAGGCAAGCCCGGAGAATGGGAATACCTTGAAATAACACAGGACGCTCTTGACAGGGAAGGAGTCAAGGAGTTGGCAAAGACCATAACCGAGGAGACTAGCAGCAGGACAGATGGATTCATAGAGGCTGACAGGAAAGGCTCAACCATAATCCAGTTGGCCAATTACAGGATCGTAATAACCAGGCCGCCATTCTCAGACGGCTATGAGATAACTGCGGTGCGACCAATCAAGAAGCTCAACCTTGAAGACTACAAGCTCAACGAGAAAATCCTTAAAAGGATAGAGCAAAAAGCAGAAGGCATCCTGATCGCAGGAGCGCCTGGCCATGGAAAAACGACATTTGCGCAGGCCATGGCAGAGCATTATCTTAAGCAGAAGAAAGTCATCAAGACCATAGAATCGCCAAGAGACCTCACCTTGAGCGATGAAGTCACCCAATACTCACTCAACTATGGAAGCAGCCAGGAAATCCACGACATCCTCCTTCTAAGCAGGCCTGATTACACGATTTTTGATGAGATGAGAAACACAGAAGACTTCAGGCTATTCTCAGACCTGAGGCTGAGCGGTGTCGGAATGATAGGAGTAATCCATGCGACAAAACCAATAGACGCCATCCAGAGATTCATAGGCAGGATAGAGCTCGGAGTCATACCTCATGTCATTGACACAGTCATCTTCATCAGCAACGGTGAGATTGACAGGATATTCTCGCTAAACATGGAAGTAAAAGTACCTACTGGCATGACAGAGGCAGACCTGGCAAGGCCAGTGGTAATAGTCAATGACTTCAACACAGGCAGGTTAGAGTTTGAGATTTACTCCTACGGCGACCAGACAGTGGTTGTCCCTGTGAGGGCAGAGCACAGGACTCCTGCGCACAGGCTTGCAGAGGACAGCATCAAAAGAGAGATGAGCAAGTACGCAACCAAGGTAGATGTAGAGATACTCTCGCCTAATAAATGCAGGATCACAGTGCCAAAAGGAGAAAAAGGAGGCATCATAGGCAGGCAAGGCCAGACCATAGAAGGAATAGAAAAAAAGCTTGGCATGAGCATCGATGTAGTCGAGGAAGAGGACAAGAAGCCTGGCAAGAGGGAAGAGAGGACAGAAGTCATACCTTACGAAGCAAGGATTGACAAGAACAACATACTGTTCATGCTAGGAAAAGAGCACGCCTTCAAGGAATTTGACATCTACATCAACGAGGAATTCGTGTTCTCAGCAACAGCCTCCAGGAAGAGCATGATAAAGATAAACAAGCACCACAACATAGGAAGAGTGCTACTCAAGGCAATGCAGGCAGGAGACACAGTAGAGATAAGAGGATAAGAAGAATTTGACTTATTTTGCTTTTGCGCCCTTCTTTTTTACGCCACCAGATTTTTTTTCTTTTGCAGCCTTTTTATTCTCAGATTTTATCTCCTTGAAGCCAGTATACTTCCAGAGAGCCTTCGGCACTTTCACAGTGCCGTCCTTCTGCTGATGATTCTCAAGCAATGCAACAAGAATCCTGGGAGTCGCAAGCACAGTGTTGTTGAGTGTATGAGCAAAATACCTTTCTCCCTTGTCATCGACCTTGATGTTCAGCCTCCTGGCCTGCGCAGCTTCCATGTTGGTAAGAGAACCGAGCTCAAAATATTTCTGCTGCCTAGGGCTCCAAGCCTCGACATCGCAGCTCTTGGATTTCAGGTCCGCAAGGTCTCCAGAGCATATCTCCAGCACCCTTAAGGGAATCTCAAGCGCAGAGAAGACATTGACAGCGTGCTCAAGCATCTTGTCATACCAATAATATGAGTCTTCTGGCTCGCATATCACAATCATCTCCTGTTTGTAAAACTGGTGCACTCTGAAGAATCCTTTCTCATCAATGCCGTGGGAGCCTATCTCCTTCCTGAAACAAGGAGAGAAGCCAGTGACTTTGCAAGGCAGCTCATCTTTTCTCAATACATTGTTCATGTACATGCCAATCAATGAATGCTCTGCAGTGCCTATCAGGTAAAGGTCCTCTCCTTCTGCCTTGTACATCATGTTCTCCATCTCAGCAAAAGACATCACGCCTTCAACAACTTTCCTGTGGATCATGAACGGAGGCTCTATATACTGGAATCCTTGCTTTATCATGTAATCCCTGGAAAAATTGATGAGCGCGACGCTAAGCTCTGCCAATTTTCCCTTTAGATAATAGAATCCATTGCCAGAGATATCTCTTGCAGTATCAAAGTCCGCCCACCCCATCTTCTCTGCGAGCTCTGCATGGTTAATAATCTCAAAATCAGGCTTGATAGGGGAGCCTATCCTCTTAATCTCGACATTCTCAGAAGCGTCCCTGCCGATTGGCACTGAAGAATGGATGATGTTAGGTATCTGCATCATCATCTGTGTTATTTCCTTCTCTAGCTCGGCACACTTTTCCTCTATAGCTGCTATCTGGCCTGGCAGCTCTTTTGCTTTTTTCAAAAGCTCAGAAACATCCTTGCCAGCTTTCTTCGCCTGATTGATGGATTCAGAGACCTTGTTCCTCTCAGACCTTAACTGGTCGCCCTTGGCCTTGAGCTTTCGCCACTCCTCATCTGATGCCTTGACTTTGTCCACTAAAGGAAGCTTCTGATCTTGGAACTTCTTCTTGATGTTCTCCTTAACCAAACCAGGGTTTTCCCTTATCAGTCTTATGTCAATCATAGGAACAAAATCCTCCTCGTGACTATTTAAACTTTTCTAATCTTCTTCTTCATCTCACGCAATCTTTTGTCATCAACAAATTCCTCGTGCACAGGAAAGTCAGAGTTCAGGTCGACCTCCAGGTCACCAAAAAGCTCAGATTCCTTGCTTGCTTCTGCCTTCTTTTTCTTCTTTCCTTTGAGCAGTTCAAATTCACCCATAATTGCTTAGAGTATACTTCCAAGTATAAAATGTTTTCCAAAAAAGAAAGGTTTATGAATAAGAGCTCTCAAGAATGGGTTTAATGAATAAACAGACAGCCAAGCCAGAGAATAAGCAAGAGGATAAGGTTTTTTCAAATCCTGTAGAGATATTGATGCTAATCATGGTGATTGGCCTAGGAATACTTTTTCTTTTCACTATTGCTTCTGTGATGTTGTCATTTTTCAGATGAGTCATTTTCAGCGACTTTTTCCAAAAAATATTAAAACAATAAACCTAAGGATAGACCTATGGCGCCAATTCCAGGAGGAGCTTATATCCTAATAGGCATAGCCATGTCAGTGTTCTCATTTTTTGTAGCGCGCACACCCAAAGCAAATCTTAAAGGGTTCTGGATATTTGTCGGAGTAGGAGTGATTTTCATCATAATAGGCATCGCAAAACTGCTCTTGAAGAAAGCTGCAGAGCCGAAAAAACCTTTAAGGAGCTCGCAGATGATGGAGCAGATGAGACAGCAAGCAGCTCAGTCCCAGCAAAGAGGGATTCATCAGCAGAACCCAAGCACTCGGACAACGCAGCCAGATAATTACCAACAATCACCACAGTATTATCAACAATACCAGTCATTATCGCAGGAGAACCCTAGACAAGCTCATGCTCACATGAACCACAGCAATCAGGGCACTGAATTTTCCCAAGGCCAGCACCATGTCCGCAAGGCTACCCACAGCCAAGAATCCCGGCAGCACATGAGCATAATCGCATGTCCGACCTGTGGAACCAGGCATTATGATTATGCTTATTTTTGCATGCGCTGTGGAACAAGGATTCAATAATGAAAAATAAAAAGAATTAAAAACAACAAGATATTACGAGGTAATCAAGATGGACGCGATGGAATGCATAGCAACCCGAAGGAGCATAAGAAGATTTCTCAATGTTTCTGTTGACCATGAGACCATCATGACTGTTGTCGAGGCAGGCTCCCTCGCCCCTAGCAGCGGCAATATCCAGGACTGGAAATTCATAGTTGTTGATAACAAAGAGCTGATGAAGGAGATATGCGAGCACAGCCTTGGTCAGGAATGCGTCTACAACGCATCCTTCCTAGTGGTGATCTGTGCAGACCCAGAGCAGACAGAGCTCAACTACGGCCTAAGAGGCGAAAGGCTTTATACAGTGCAGAACAGCGCAGCAGCTGCTGAGAACATGCTACTTGCAGCCCACGCACTAGGTCTCGGGGGAGTATGGGTGGGTGCTTTTGATGAGGAAAAGATGAGAGAGCTGCTTAGCATTCCCCGCTCATCAAGACCTCAAGCCATCCTGGCCTTTGGCTACCCGGACGAGATACCTGACCACAAGAGAATCAAAGACATGACCACCACTACCTATTTCAATGGCTATGGCCAGAAGATCAAGAATGTGCATCGCGTGCTGAATGATTATTCTCTTGACTGGGAGGCTAGGCTCAAGCAAGCCCGCACAGTGCTTGCCAGAGTCGGGGAGAAAGCCCAGAAAGCCACCCGGAAAGCAACCAAGGAGCTAGAAAAGAAGAGTGGCTCATTCTTCCACAAATACAAGGAGCAACTGAAGAAGAACATCGAGTCTAAGAGGAAATAAGCCTGAGTTCTGAAAAATTTAATCACTAGAAAGTGGTATATTAGCGAAAGTTTTATAAATTTACCCTCCCTAACATCCAGCTATGTCTCTAAGAAGCATCCTGGAAAAAGCAAAGGAACTGGAACGCCAAGGCACACTGGAGGACTACAAGAAAGCAGATGACATCCTATCCAAGGAGATAACCAAGCTTGAGAATTCTAGAAGACCAGACATTGCGAGATTATTCAACCAGAGAGGACTGGTTCGCAGGATGCAGAAGCGCTATGACGATTCTTTCAATGACTATGAAGCAGCGCTGGGATTCAATACTGAAAATGAAGAGAAAGCCCTCGCCCTTATCAACATGGCTGACATCTACAGGGTGGCAAGGAATGACATGGCGTCAGCCCACACAACCCTGGATGAAGCCCTGACCTATGCAGGAACAGGTAATGTAATGCATGCCAAGGCAGTGGACCAGAGAGGATTGGTGTTCCTGGCGAAAAAAGAATATGATTCCTCAATCGCAAGCCACAAGAAAGCAAGAGATATTTGCGAGAAAATACTTGAGAAAAGCCCTGACAAAGAGGATGCACAAAAAGTTTTTGGCCAATCAGTCCATCACCTGGGAGTAACCTATGTGGCGGCTAATTATGCAAGCAAAGCAGAAGAAGCCTATGAATCACAGG
>JBGOZE010000028.1:0-13961 GCA_041479965.1 Candidatus Nanoarchaeia archaeon
AAAATAATAACTTTTATATACTCTAATCTCAAAAAATATGGTTTAAGGGGTGGTAGTTATGGCAGATAAAACTTGGTTACAAAAATACTGGTGGATATTTCTTGTTGTGATAGTTATAATCCTTGCGACAGGATATTTCGGGGTATTGTCTCCGGGCAGCATGATGTCTTCTTCTAACAAGGCACTAGGGTCTTATGAGGCATCATATTATGATTCAAGAGGATCAGTATCTGGAAGTCTATACCCAACATCTAACCAGGATTTTGCTCCTGAAGTTCAGGAGAGGCAGCTGATCAAGACTTCATCTATTTCAATGGAGACAAAAAGGGGAGAATTTGATAGGGTACAGTCGAATGTCAATAATCTAGTGAAAGCATCAGGAGCATATGTCTTATCAGATAATTTCCAGGTTCTTGGCTCTGGAAGCCAGACGTATAAGACTAATACTTATCAGATAAAGATAGAGACATCAAAATATGACTCTCTGGTTGCGCAGTTGAGAGAATTAGGAGGGATCACTTCTTTTGCAGAGACTGCAACTGATGTCACCGGAGCCATAACCAACAGGCAGGTAGAGATTGCAGCAGAAAAAGAGAGATTGAGAAGATACGAAATGCTGGTGAGCTCATCTGGTAACCTCAATGACAAGCTGTTGTTGACTGACAGGATATTTGAGCAGGACAGAAGGATAAAATACCTGGAAGTAGGCCTTGAGAACCAGCAGCAAAACGTGGCTTATTCTACCATCAGCCTAACCTTACGGGAGAAAGCTCCGGCATTATACGGCGTCGCGTTAGTCGGTTTTGGAAGCTTAATCAAGACGCTCATAGGAAGCGTCAACGCAGTATTATACTTCCTATTCGCAATACTGCCGTGGGCATTGCTTGCCGGCGTAATTTACTTTATAATCAGGTTGATAAAAAAGAGAAGGTAAAATCTCTTCAATATTTTTTTTATTTTCTTATCTGTAAATCGTGCTAGAAAAAATAAGTAGCTCCGCCAGTGAACCTTATTCAGGGCACAGGATGTTCTTGATATAAAATCCTGTAGCTTTAGGCGACCATAAGGTTGGAGCAATACTGCTCATCCATTCCTTTTCAGCCATCCAGTTGCCAGAAGCTCCATCGAATTGCAGAGCATTCACGTCATATACTTTGCCGTGGTCATAGGCTATCCAATGGGTATGAGCATATTCCTGGCTCCAATGCCCGTCCCAAGCTCCTGTGAATTGGACAAAAGCCATGCCTACCTGGCAGGTGCCAAATGCCTTGGAAGGCATCGTCGTCTTATCCTTAAGCTTGATGCTCGTGTGCGGTTTACCATATTTCTTTAGGAGGTCAAGCATTGGAGTGATAGGCATGCGTTTCTTTTCCTGATAATGCTTACATCTCTTGATGACATCTTCGCATGTTTTATTCAAATATGCAGCGAGAGCACTAGGTGCGCAATTAGCATCTGTTTGCACTACATCCTGAGGCAATCCTCGTCCCTTGGGAACAACTTCCCAGGCAGTCTTCTCTTCTTGCTCTGTGCGCAGGGGGACAAAATCATATGTTGAATAGAGCAATTCATCTTTGACAGGTTTCCAGGCACAGCAGAAGAAATATCCTAGGTCCACAAGAGCCTCATCAATTGCAAATAATTTAACCTGACGTGGAACGAGAGCAATATACGTTTGAGTGAGCAGGGATTCTAATCTTTTTTCCAGCTCCATTCCTTTTTCAGGAGTTTCATTTGGAAGTATCCCGAAGAACTCATATTGGTGCATTAGCCTTTGGTATTCCTTTTCAACTGCATTCAGTTTCTGGACTTTTATTCTTATAAACTCTGGTTTGTGCTTGTCCCAATCATAACATACTGGTTGAATAAGCGAATAATGTAGGTTCTTAAGGTATATTCCTGCTTTTTTGTCATATACAGAATTACGCATCTCGAAATCCATATCCCGCTTGAAGGAACGCAGGGCATTATCTTTCCTGCCCGCCTTGATGAGTTCTGTCAGTTCTTCCCTGCTCATCTTCATGTCAAATTCAAATTTATACGGCTGATGGATAATTTGTCCATCGAGAGGGTCTATCTTATTAGTTCTCATAGATTCTCCCTCCAAAAACTTAAAGGCAAAAGCTTGAGAAAGAACCTTTTATTTCTTAAATAAGAAGAATAACTGCAATCAGCTTTTAACAACAGTGAGGACATATCTTCAGCTCCCTCACCTCTATAAATATAAGTAGCCCCGCCAGGAGTTTCGTGAGATTTTTTATTATCTCCTTCGAACCTGGGTCAGAGGATATCTCCAACATGTGTTGCCAGAGTCCCCTATCCTTGGCCGCTAGACTACGGGGCTATCTCATCCAAAGAAAATGTGTGGCTTTAAAAAATTATTCTATTATTTGCTCAGCATCCTGATGAGATCATCAAGGAGCCTGATATGCGTATCCAGCGTATCTTTCTTGTTTGGCATGAGCCTTGCAAAGGTCAGCAGCGTATTTATATCTTTCCCACTGAGAGCACATTTAGTTTATTTCCTTTTGTAATAAGATAAGGCTTGTGTGATAAAGTATAATGTTATTCCAGGCAATTTCGACAGGAGGCGGACCGGGTTGATTTCAGCCTCACTTTTGTTTCTGGCAATCTCAGAGGTGAGCTTCTGATAATAATCAGGGCTGCTCTTTTCTAAGTAGCAAAATGCCATAAGGGCTCCCATTTGAGATAAGTAAGGTTTTGCTTCTTGCCATGAAAGCTTCTCACCTGCTTTTTTCCCTTCAAGCTTCAAGTTGCCATTTTCATCAAAGGTCTGTTCCAAGAAGCGATCCAAGGTTGTCTTCTTATCATTGCTGTATTGATGTAAAAAGTCAATAACTTTCTCGTCCAACAATTTTTTTAGTTTCATAAGAGGATTGATGAGGGAAGTCTTTAATATAACCTCTTGCTAGAAAATCGGAGAATTTTCGGGCTTTTCGGAAAGAATAATAAAACAGAAAGAATTTTGCTGATGTTAAGGTAGGAGGGGATAGTTCCTATTTGATTTATCCACATAATCAATTTCTAGTGAGTTCCCTTTTCCTGGTGATGCGCTTACTCTCACTTCCAAACCACCAAAAGTACCGGTCTTCCATGTAGCAGTTCCTTTCATGTCTTTCAAATCGTAATCTATATGTGCATTCTTCTCCATGATTTCTTGCTTGAGGCTTGCTGGGGAGTTCAATAAAGAATAAAAAACGATAGCAATCAAGCTTTGTATTACTCCTTGATTGGTCATTTTTGCACCTCCATTTTATGATGAATGAATGAAGCTAGGTTTATAAAACTTTCCATTTTTAACTACTTAGTAATAGTTACAATATTAAAATATCTAGTTTGCTACCAAACAATAATCTTTATAAATACTGCACATCTCCAACAGTTTGGCCCGACGAGCATTAGGCTTCGTCTCACTACCTAGCGTAGTAGGGCGTCATTTAACAAGGTAATAACCATGGACAAGAATTCAGTGCTAGAGGCTCTTGAGAAGCTCAAGATGAGCTCTCAGAAGAGGGAATTCAAGCAATCAATAGACCTGATAATAGCCTTGAAGGACTTGGATTTCAAGAAGCCTGAGCAGCAGGTAGAGATGTTTCTATCATTGCCTTACACAACTGGCAAGAAGACTAAGGTGTGCGCATTGATAGGTGCTGAGCTTAGCGATGATGCTAAGAAAGTCTTTGACATGGTAATCCTGCAGGACGACTTCACCAAGTATGATAAGAGAAAGGCCAGGACTCTTGCAGAGCAATATGATTTCTTCATAGCCCAGGCCAACATCATGACCAAGGTAGCAGCTACTTTCGGAAGATACCTGGGAGTCAGGGGAAAGATGCCCAACCCCAAGGCTGGCTGCGTTGTGCCACCCAAAGGAGTCAACCTTTCTGTTCTCTATGAGAAGCTTCAGAAGACCCTGAAGGTCAGCGCCAAGAAAGTGCCTGTAATCCAATTAAGAGTAGGCACAGAAGAGATGCCTCCTGAGCACGTCGCTGACAATATCATGTTCATCTATGACCAATTAATCCATCATTTGCCTGGAGAAAAGGATAATGTGAAAGCAATTTACCTCAAGTACACTATGAGCAAGCCATTGAAGCTTGCAGCGTGATGATTCAAAATGGCTCGTAAAAGAACAGCTAAGGAAGGGGAAGCCCACAAAGAGGCAAAGCACGAGCACGAGATTCCAGAATACAAGCAGCAGCTTGTGAAAGACCTCGCGGCCTTGATGGACAAGTACAGCCTTATCGGAGTAGTCAACATGGAGAACCTTCCTGCAAAGCAGCTAAGGAACATGAGAGCTCAGCTGAGAGGAAAGGTCGTCCTGATAATGAGCAAGAAGAGGCTGATGAGGCTAGCCATTGCCATGAGCAAGAAAGAGAACATCAAGGCTCTTGAGCCTTACATCAAAGGCATGCCTGCCTTGCTTTTCACAGAAGACAATCCTTTTGCTTTGTTCAAGCTACTCAAGAAGAACAAGTCAACTGCGCCCATAAAAGCAGGCCAGAAAGCACCCAGAGACATAACAGTGCATGCAGGCGCCACCAATTTCGCTCCAGGACCAATTATTGGAGAGCTTGGAGGATTCAGGATAAAAGCAGGCATCGAGGGCGGCAAAGTAGCTATCAAGGAAGACAAGGTCGTGGCCAATGAAGGAGATGTTGTTGACAGCAAGCTAGCAGGACTCCTGACAAGGCTGGCTATTGAGCCCATGGAGATAGGCTTGAACCTAATGGCAGTCTATGAGCACGGAGAGATACTCACCAGCTCAGTGCTTGACATTGACGAGGAAGCTTTCATGCAGAATATAATGACAGCAGCAAGCGAAGCCTACAACCTGGCAATGTACGCTGCAATAACATTCAAAGACACAATCAATCCATTGCTAAGCAAGGCTCATGCAGAGGCTTATGCCCTTGCAAAGCAAGCCAACATAATCACTAGCGAGACTATAAAGGAGAAGCTCGCTCAGGCAGAAGCAGAGATGGCTGCAGTGAAGGCAGCGGCGAAATTAGAATAAACATTTCATATTCCGGAGGATTTTACGAAGTAAATATCCTCCTTAAATTTTTTGTAAACTTTTCGCAAAAGTTTTGCAGAGATGGCTGCAGTGAAAGAAGCAGCTCATCTGGAATAATTTACCAAACAATAGGAGGGACATAAGATGGAATACGTATACGCGGCAATGCTTTTACACAAAGCAGGAAAACAGGTAGATGAAGGCGCTGTTAAGAAAGTTCTTGAAGCAGCAGGCGTCAAGGCAGACGATGCTAGAGTCAAGGCTTTGGTAGCAGCTCTTGAGGGCGTGAACATCGACGAGGCTATCAAGACCGCAGCATTCGCAGCTCCAGTGGCAGCAGCCCCTGCAGCGCAAGCGCACGGAGGAGAGGCCAAGAAGAAGGAAGAGAAGCACGAAGAAGAGAAGCCCTCAGCAGAAGAAGCAGCTGCAGGACTAGGCGCATTGTTCGGCTAAGAAGAAAAATTTTTATTTTTTACTTTATTATGAGCCGAACCATGAATAATGGAGTCGTGACAGGTTACGATGCTAGATTACATAAATTGTAAATTTTGCAATCTCCAAAATTTCACCTTTAAGGAGGTGAAATTTTGTTAGAAGAAGACGAAGTGAAATCATTACTGGAAGACTTGAAAAGAGTTGAGAACGAAGTCGTTGAGCTAAGGAAGAAGCTCAACAAGATTAATAATGACAAGGAAAATCTTTACAAGAAAAGAGAGGCTCTTGGCAAGAGCATAAGGGACAAGATAAGGACTCTCACTGGTTCTAAGGAGAAAAGAAACACTCTAACCAAGGAAGTAAGGGACAAGAAGCAGCAAAGAGACGTGCTCAACTCCCAGATAACCAAGGAAGTCGGAGAGATCAAGCTCATGAAGGATGAGTACGAGAAGATCAGGACAGAAAAAGGCATCAAGACTGACCCTTCTGAGCTGCTAAGGCAGATTGAAGGCATAGAGTACAAGATCCAGACAGAGCCGATGAGCTTTGAAAAAGAGCAGAAGTTGATGAAAAACATCAAGGAAATAAAAAAGAAATACAATGAAGTCAAGATCCTGGCTGAGAAGACCAAAGCCATCAGGGACAAGTCCAAGCTCATAGACGAGCTTAAGAAGAGCGCTAATGCGCTTCACAGGGAAGTGCAGCAGGAAGCAGCGCAGAGCCAAAGCTTCCACGAGGAACTCGTGATGGAATACAAGAGCATCGACGAGTACAGGAAGGAAGAGCAGAATCTCAGGGAGAAGTTCGAGCAGCTCAGGAACGAGTTCAACCAGGTGAATGATGAGCTCAAGAAGAAGCTTGACGAGCTGAGAGCTGTGAAGAGCAAGCTGGAAGAGAACAAGATAGAGTATCAGGAGAGCGTCAGGGAGCACGAGAAGAAGAGCCTTGAAGAGAAGAAGAAAGAGATTGATGAGAAGATGAGCACAGGAATGAAGCTGACAACAGAAGACATCCTGGTATTGCAGAGGCTTGAAGCCGGAAGATAAGATATGATTTATCACAAAACATAAAAACTTTTTAAGCAGAACACTTTCTCTAAGAACAAAATGACCCTTTACATGATAGGAATTGGCTTGTGGGATGAGAAAGACATCTCTGTCAAGGGATTTGAGGCTGTCATCAACTGCGACAAGGTATTCCTTGAGAATTATACTTCCAAGCTGGGAGTTGATGTGAAGAAGCTCGCAGAATTCTATGGCAAGAAGATAATCCTGGCCAACAGGGAGCTTGTTGAGAAGAGGAGCGATGAGATTCTTTCTGCTGCCAAGAAAAGCCAAGCAGCTTTCCTTGTGATCGGAGACGTCTTCGGAGCCACTACTCACACAGACCTTTATCTCAGGGCAAAGGAGCAGAAGATAGATGTGGTGGTCATCAACAACGCTTCAGTGCTCAACGCAGTCGGAATCGTTGGCTTGGAGCTTTACAAGTACGGCAAGACCACCAGCATTCCTTTCCATAACAAGGATGTTGAAGTTCCTTACGATGTGATAAAGCAGAACAAGAAGAGCAAGCTGCACACCCTCTGCTTATTGGACATTGATGCTGAGCATGACAAGTACATGACAATAAAGGAAGCTATTGAATACCTACTAAGGGTTGAGGCTAAGAGGAAAGAAAAAGTCTTCACAAAAGATACTAAGTGCATAGGAGTCGCAAGGCTTGGCAGCGAGAAGCCAAAAATAATTTATGGAAAAGCAGAAGAGCTCCTGAAGGTCGGCTTCGGAGAGCCGCTCCATTCATTGATTGTTCCTGGAGAGCTACACTTTGTGGAAGAGGAAGCTCTTGGGCAATGGAAAAATATATAAACGCTGTTTAGTAAGTAGTTGCTAGAGAATAAAAGAGGTGCTTTTGAGGGAAATGGTGTTCAAGTTTCTTTCTAGTAACAGGAAAGGCATGTCTCCTTTGATAGCCACTGTGCTGCTTATTGCTTTTGCTGTAGCTTTGGGAGCCATGATCATCAACATAGGCTCTAATCTTCCTGTTGCTGGCCCTGATTGCAGCCAGATAATCCTTGACATGAGCCCTGGCTTGTGCTACAAGGAGAACGCCATAATGGTCGGAGTTACTAATAATGGTCAGCTCAGTGCTGAATCCTTGAGCTTGAAGATCACTGATGCGAGCGGCAACACCATGAAAGAACTGCCTGATTCTACACTGCCTTCCAGGGCAGTTTTCAATAGGGACATAGCTTATCTTAAGACCGGCAACATATTGGTATCGTTGATTCCTAGCATCAAAGACAAGAGCGGCTCATTGGTTCCCTGCCCTGATCATCAGCTCCAGATAAAGGATTATGAGCTGCCTAGCTGCTAATCAACAACCTCGCCCTAAAGGACGAGGTATGTTGGTAGACAAAAAAGCAATAGAGCGAGGTTGTGATTCCAAAAAAGGAAACCTATCCTCAACTTAAAAATTAAGGTATGCTTTTTTGCTAATCATAAAGTTTTTTAACCTCTTCTTAATTCTTATGTTTCAATATGAAGATTAGCCTAGACATCAGGAAATCAGTTGAGGAGAACGCTGCTTCTTATTTTGAGAAGGCCAAGAGGGACAAGAAGAAGACAGAGGGAGCTAGGAAGATAGTCATTGATTACAAGAAAAAGCTTTACCTAATGGAAGAGGAGAAGGTAGTGAAGACAGCTGTCATGCAAAAGCCTGCCAAGAAGGATTGGTATGAGAAGTTCAGGTGGTTCATCAGCTCTGACAATTATCTTGTGATTGGCGGCAGGGACTCTACTACCAACGAGGTAATCATCAAGAAGCACACTGAGAAGGACGACTTGGTGTTCCACACAGACATGGCAGGAAGCCCGTTCGTGGTCATCAAGAGAGAAGGCAAGCAAGGAGATTTTCCAGAAGCCACTATTCAAGAGGCTGCTGCTCTCACAGCAGTGTTCTCAAGGGGCTGGAAGCAGGGAATGGCTGGCTTCAGTGTCTTCAGCGTCAAGCCAGAGCAGGTGAGCAAGACCACTAAATCAGGAGAGTACATCTCCAAGGGAGCTTTCATGATTTACGGAGAAAAGGTTTTCTACAGGCCAGACACCAGCTTTGCAGTAGGCAACCTCAATTGCAAGGTCATGGGAGGGCCTCTTAGCGCTGTCATGAAGCATTGCAAGGACTACGTCGAGATAGTCCAAGGAGATGAGAAGCTCAGCGATGCTGCTAAGTTCATAAAGCACAAAGTTGGCGGAGAATTGGATGATATCATCAGGGTGTTACCTGCGAATTGCAGGGTGAAGAAAGCCTAGAACCAATCGTCGTATAATTCCTCTTCTAGCTCTTCCTCTTCGTCCTCTGACAAGAATTCTGAGTAGGTTTCCTCCTTTTTCTTTCTCATCGATAATTGTTAATACTTTAGTTTATAAATAACTTTCGTTTTTCAGTTTTTCAAAGGCAAACCATAGGTTCAAACCAGTAGGAACCTTTCGCAAGCTTTTTATATGCCCAGCTATTTCAAGGCAACAGGTAGAATAGTGGGATTACACAATAAAAGGTGATTATTATGAGAAAAGAAGCTTTCATTACAGGATTAGTATTGTTGGTGCTGGCTGTTACTCTGTTCACTGGCTGCGTCTCTCAACCGCCAGAGCAGACTATTGGGCCTTTGTTCAACGAGACTGTTAATCAGCAGATAGAGAACCTGACCAACACGAGCAATGTTCCAAAGGAAGAGTTCAAAGAGTTCTATTTCAACTACACAGCCAGGCCTGAAGCCAAGTACGAGATAGCTAGAGATGATATCTTCACTTTGTCAAAGGGCAACTTCACCAGCACAGAGATAAGCTTCCTGGGAGTGATGCTGGGAGACTCACTTGAATCTGTCATTGAGAGGGTAGGCTCACCGGACGTGATATTCACTCCTGCTGATAATAGCTACAAGAACTTGGAGTACAGGAATATGATAGGCATTAGCGGCAAATATGCCGGAATATCTTATCATTTTGAGAAAAACAAGGTTACCATCATCAACATCAAGCCTTCTTTCAACAAGTACTTGCACGGCAACACTTCAATCGGAGTGCCAAAGGACATAATCTATGCTTTGCTGGACATCCCTGATTATCAGAGCCTTTTCTCAAGTTACAGGGTCTTCTATTATGCTGAGAAAGGCATTGACATATATTTGAAAAGTAATGATATTAACAGGATGTCTTTCTACCAGCCCTATGATTTCAAGGGAGTGGAGTATGTCAAAGTAGAGGAAGATATGGGTGATGGAATTGTTTTAAATGTCACTAAGCCGATACCAATAAGATGATACGCAAGTGTGATGCGGAAGGCGAAATAAGAATCAGATTTAAGATGATAAGAGAATCAGGTTCAAGGTGATAAGATGATATGCCTTGGCATAGAGAGCACAGCCCACACCTTTGGGATAAGCATAGTTGATGATGAGGGCAAGAAAGTTCTTTCTAACATCATCACTGCCTATAAGACAGAGAGCGGAGGATTATTGCCTGTCAAGGTAGCAGACCACCACGTAGAAGTCTTTCCAGAAGCCATGAGAAAAGCTCTTGAGAAAGCCAATGTTCAGTTCAAGGACATAGGACTGATCGCCTATAGCCAAGGCCCAGGAATAGGCCACACCCTGAGGATAGGAGCAGGAGTCGCAAGGAGCCTTGCTTTATTATTGAAGAAGCCGCTCATCGGAGTCAATCATTGCATAGCTCACCTTGAGATTGGAAGGTTCTTGACAGGAGCAAAAGACCCTGTGCTGCTCTACGTCTCAGGAGCCAATACTCAAGTAATAGCCTACGAAGCAGGCAAGTACCGGGTGTTCGGAGAAACACTTGATCTTGGAGTGGGCAACTTCATAGACACCTTTGCCAGAGAGCTAGGGTTAGGATTTCCAGGAGGACCCAAGATTGAGGAATTGGCAAGAGAAGGTAAGAATTATATCAAGCTTCCCTATAGCGTCAAAGGAATGGACATAAGCCTTGGAGGGCTTCAGACCAATCTCTCTAACAAGATAAGCTCAAAGCAAATCCCAAAGGAAGACCTCTGCTACAGCGTCCAGGAGACTGTGTTTGCCATGCTGGTAGAAGTATCTGAGAGGGCAATGGCTCACACTGGCAAACAAGAATTATTGCTTGGCGGAGGAGTTGCTTGCAACAAGAGGTTGCAGGAGATGTGCAGGATAATGGCAGAGGAGCGGAGAGCAAAGCTTTTTGTCCTGGAGAACCAGTTTTTTGTTGACAATGCAGCCATGATAGCAGTGTGCGGCTTGGAGATGCACAAGGCAGGCATGATCACCAAGGTTGAGGAAGCAGATATCAGGCCCTATGAGCGCACAGATGACGTTTCTGTCAAATGGAGATGACAGAAACTCAAAATATTTTATTTTTGTTGTTGAGGTTAAGTGGCGCTAGGAAGAATAATTATTAGACAAAAACTTCCTGGTTTTTCTTCCTGATGATTATTTCTACCTGCAAGTCTTTTTCTTGATTATAGAAGATCAGGTTTGATTCATGGTATTTGCTGTTGTAGTTCTCAGTGAGCAAAAAGCTCTCCTCAAACAAAAGTTCCTTGACCTTGTTCTTCAGGTAGTTCTTTAACAGGATTACATTCTTCACATACTCATCATAGTCCTGGATTGTGTTGTTGATGGTTATGAATTCTTGCTTCATTTTCTTTTTTGGGACAATATTTATATTCTTGAACTGCCCAACACCTCTCTATGAACATATTGTTTGTGTGCAATCAGAACCAGAACAGAAGCAAGACTGCAGAGGAAATCTTCAAAGAAAGATTCTGCACCCGATCCGCAGGGTTGTTCAATGAAGCTTCTGTAACCGAAGAAGAGCTTTCTTGGGCAGACATCATATTTGTGATGGAAGAGGATCAAAGAGCAGAAATAGCTAAAAGATTCCCTAAGATTTATCTTCAAAAGCGCATACTCAGCCTTGACATACCTGACATCTACCATCATAACCAGCCTGAACTCATTGAATTGCTCAAAAACAGGATTGATGAGAAAAGCGAACTATTTTAGCCACTCATCAAATTGCTTTCTAGCATCCCTCTTAGTCTTGAAAAACTTAGTCTCAGCAACACATAGCTCAGGAAGCCTCCTAGTGACTTTGTATTTCCTATTGCTGTGATTCTCCAGCTCAATCATTGAGACTTCCCATCTCTTAACAAAATGCTTTGCAATCTTCTTCATGATAATAAAAAAGACGAGGTCCTTAATAAGCGCTACGTCAAGATGTCCAGTGCACCTAAAATAAGCACGAAAAACTTTCAAAATGTCCAGTAGTTCTTTCCAGAACATTCAAAATAATGAGTCATAAGGGCTCTGCACGCTCAGCAAATCAGGGCTTGCCATGTGCACGTAAATCATTGTCGTCTCAGGGCTGCTGTGGCCAAGCAAAGACTGAACCTTGACAAGATCATAGCCGTTCTCAATCAGATGAGTAGCAAAGCTATGTCTGAGAGTGTGAGGATGCACTCGCTTGCCCAAACCAGCATCCACAGAAGCCTTCTTGACAACAGCGTAGACGGTCCTCGTGGTCAAGTGCTCAAATCTTCCCTTGAAAACCCAATTATGCACAGCCAAGCCATTACTGGTTATTAGCGCCAACAATTCCTGCTTTATCCTGGCAGACAAGACAAATAATCGGTCCTTATTACCCTTACCCCTCCTAACCCAGCCATAATTCTTATCAAACTCAAAATCCTTGACACGCAGATTAACCAGCTCGCCAACGCGCAAGCCAGAAGAATACATCAAGCGCACCATCAATGAATGCCTAGGGTTCTGGATAGCATCAAAAAGCTTCACGACCTCTTCCTGCGTCAGCACTTCTGGAAGACTTTTGGGAAGCTTGGAATAAGGTAGGTTGATGAAGAATCTCTTGTTCAAAATGTTCATAAGAGCGAATTTAAGGGCCTGCTGATGAAGGTTGAGAGTGCTGGCAGCCAAGTTCTTCTCACACAGATCATCTAAATAGGCCTTGATATCATGCTTAGTAATAGCCCGAGGCTCCTTGTCCTTGCACCAGAGCAAGAACTTTTTCAAGCAGAAGACATACGAAACAACAGTCCTAGGGCTGTAATGCCTCCTAAAAAGCTCCTTCTTCATAAGCTCAACCAGATCCATGCGCAAGACCGGACTTATCCAGCTTAAAAACCCTACGCGAAGATGTCCAGTCAAGCACGCATAAATTCCGAAAAGTCCAGTGCTAATTCCGGCTTAACTACCAGCACACGACGACAGAACTTGATAAAATGAAATCTGAAAAAACCACAAAACGAGCCCTCAAACCCCCAAAAACCGAGTTCTTCATGTATAAAGGGTTAGATCCAATATTTTGCCTCACTCCAGCAGGAGCTTAAAGCGTTTCGAAAACAGACGCATTTCCTAGCTCATAATGGGATTATAAGCTTTCCCCTGGCTGGAGAACCGGAAAGTGCGCAATTTTCTCAACGTTCGGCAAAATACTCTTCGGATTCCTCAGGATGGCGAGTCATTCGGAATCCTCGTTCTTTCAACCCTGTTCGGCTCCACCCTCACTCACTGCCGTTCGTGTGGGGTCGCCTCACGGGGAAAGAAGAATCTAACATGGTTATGTTCAATCGCTACGGGGCAAAACTTTATAAAGAATTATTTATTCGCTTCTTTACTATGGAAGAGTTAAATAAAATACCTGAACAGAATCCCCTTTATGATGATTGGAGCATTTCCAAAGAATTTTGTGGTTTGATAGATCGGCTGCCGTTTTATTCTGGTGTGGTCTATGATGATGGGAAGTCTGTAGAACTTGGCTTTATGAGATCCTGTGGTTTTAATCCTGTTATTCCTTTAGATGCTTACATTAAAGGAGCGGTTTACGCTGTGCTCAAATCAAAGCTCTCAAACACGTATGTGCCTGCCGGATTAGAAATCAAAGTTCAGGAAAGGATTAATAAAATATTTGCGGATGAATTTAGACCATTCACACCAGTTCCGTTCTCTTGTTCAGTTAAAAAACAGCTAGAAGACTTAGCTGAAAGTGATGCTTGTAAATAAAAGTTTTGCCCACTACGCGACTCTTCGGAACAACTATGTTCCTCGTTCTTCCATCCCTGAAACTCGCACCTCTGCTTCGCTTTCGCTCAGCGAGGCTCGTTTCGGGGGAAGAAGAACATAACCAGGTTATACGCAATTAAATTTTAGTGACACAAACTGATGGGGAACAATTTTAACGAGAATAGTATCGCAATTTCCAATTTTTTTTTCTCCTCTCAATCAAACATTTGTTAAAATGACCTCCTCTGGGGGCTGAAGCCGCCCAGTATCCCACGACGAGTATTTCAAGCTAGAGCGTGATGCTCAGCTTGGTTCAAAATGTATTGTTCAGTTTCGCTAAACTGATTATAACCCACAGTCACAGCACAACCACCTCGACTCTACAGATGCCCTTGAGGATACCTCAAGCGAGCTTTAGGA
>JBGOZE010000029.1:0-13525 GCA_041479965.1 Candidatus Nanoarchaeia archaeon
TTCCGAATTTATCTTGTAATCCCCGCAAATATCTGTTTTTATCCGGAAAGCTTACAATAAGAGTTAGAAAATTAAGATATATACTTTTCCCTTATAATATATATAATCACTTATAATTATATACTCTATTATTTATTATAAGCGCACCATCCAGATGATACTGACAAAACCCGGCCGCTGTGACTTCTTTAAGAACTTAACAGTATTTGAACCATTATTGCTGCAGGAGCCATTTCCAGAGCGGCACGTATTTTATTTTGCCTTTTATGCCAAACCATTCTGCTTGCTCTTCTCCTGAGTATTGTTGGGTTATGATCGTGAGTTTTTTGCATTTAAGCTCTTTTGAAGCCTTGAGGATGGCCCTTATTTCCCTGTTTTTTGTATTCTTGTCAGATAGGTCATAGCATACTTGTATTAATTGTGTTGCTTTGGTGATGTCTTGTATTACGAAATCCACTTCTTCCTTTTCCTTGCTTTTCCAATAGCGTACTTTTCCGTATTTCTTTAGCAGTTGCACTGCGACTGCGTTCTCGTATAGCCTGCTGTGCCCGCTTGACATCTTGGTTGATAAGGCTGTTATGAATACGTTGTCTATGAAGTAGATTTTTCGTGGGTATTGCATCTCATCTTTTATTTTGTGGGAATATATGGGCGCACTGTATAGGAAGTAAGAGTTTTCCATGCAGCTGATGTATTTTTGCAGCGTGGTTTTTCCAATTGCATAACTCATGCTCTTGAGTGAGTTGTAGATTTTTGACGTTGAATATTCTTTTGAATTGATTAGCAGCAGGATTGTTGCTTTAAGCGCTTCTTCGTTCTCTAGGTGGTATCTTTCAATAATGTCCCTGCGGACTACCGTCTGGTAATAGGATTGGGCTATTTCGATTTTCCGTTCCTTGGAAAGCACTATCTCTGGAAGCCCGCCATATATCAAGTATTCTGATAGCAGCTTAAGCACTCTTGCTTCTTCTTCCTTGACGTGCTCTGCGGATTTTAGGTCTATGTCGGCGTTTTTGAATATTAGGAACTCTTTAAATGATAGCGGAAACACTTTTACTTCGAGAAACCTGCCTCTGAGCTCTGTTGGAATCTCTTTGCTGGACATTTTTGAGCTTGAGCCCGAGACAAAAATCCTTATGGGTTCATCGTCGTGGATTCTGCGAACCCATTTGCTCCACGATGGAATGTTTTGGATCTCATCAAGGAGCAGGTACTTCACCTCTTTATCAAAAATCTCTTTTGCCGCCGGGATTATTCCTGTAAGGAATTCTGTTTTTAAGGGTATTCTTTCATCTTCAAAGTTCAGGTAGATTATCTCTTCTTTGGATTGCTGCTCCAGCAATTTCTGTGCTAATTCCAGCAGCAGGAATGTCTTGCCAACCCTTCTAAATCCAGTTATGGCTATTATTTTTTCAGGCTTTATCCCAGCATATTCAAGCAGGCTGGTTTCCCTGCTGATTATTTCTGGGAATTTCTTCCCTTTCCACTCATAAAGGATTGTTTTTATTGTTTCATTCATAGGACAATTTTATACTATTATTGTACTGTTGGCAGGATGTTATTTATAAATCTTTTCTTTTAGGATAGGCTCAAACTACCTGTTTAAATAACATCTGCAAGAAAAAGCGGAAAAAATGTAGAAAAGATAGAAAGATTACTCTCTCTTCCGGTTGCTCTTCAATTCTCTTGTATTAGAAGTTTTATTCACGCCTTCATCTTCAAGAGCAGGGCTTCCTTCTTTCTCTTGAGCTCATTAGGAGCTATTCCCAGGGCATCGTAGCTCTTGAATCCTGTCAAGATTTTTTTTAGTTCTCCTAGGAAAGCTTCCAGCGTGTATTTGGCCAGGATTGCTTTGTATTGCTTTAAATCGATTTCTGTGAAGAATAGCAGCGAGATTATGTCTAGCTTGTCTTTCTCTCCTTTGACATTGTTCTGCCTGTCTTTGTATGCTCCTTGTTTTAGTACAAGGAGAGCTTCCGGGCTTACTACTTTGAATCCCTGTGTTTCTATGCAGTATTTTTTCAGCTCCTCGGGCGGTATGGTGAGCCTGGAATAGTATTCCAGATAGATGTCAATGTCTATCTCATCTATTTTGAGCTCGTATTTTTTGAGCCTGTCATTTTTTATCAGGCTCTCTTTTTTTAGCTTTTCCAATTCTTTTATTTCAACTACTACATCTATGTCCTTGGATTTCTGCTGCTTTGCCAACAGGTAGGCTGCCCATCCTCCTATGAGAATGAAGTCATATTTCCTTTTTAATTCCTGCAGTATGTTCCAGCTTTTTTCTGTTAGCAGGGTGTTCCAGTATTCCTTGGTGCTGCTCATTTTTGGTCCTCTATTCTTTGCTCAAGTGCCCTCAGGAAGTCTGAGGCGTACCATTGCTTCAGGTTCCACAGGTCCACGAATATTTGCGCAACAGTCCCTGTTTTTGGAAAGGCTTCACTGCTTCCTTGCCTTTTTAGCACAAAAAGGTTAGGGTTTTTTTGATTGGCAGGGAATCTTTTTTTTATTTCCTTCAGCTCTTCCTCATTTGCATAGGCATAAACTTCCGAGTAATCTGCCGGCACATCCTTAAACCTGAATTTATACGCAGAGTAGGCAGCATAGCTGATGTCAGGAAGGTTTTTTTCTATCTCATCAACAGGCATTTCTGCCCTGGTCTGATATATTATGTCATTTTCCAGGTTTCTGATCGAGGCCCAGAGGTAAAGTATTTTTTTAGTGTCTATGACTCTGAAGCCCATTTTTCCTATTTTCACAGCATTCATCCTCTCCAGTTTCTTGACTGCCAGGTTTATGGTGCTGAGCGAGAAGCCGAGCCTTTTTGACAGCTCAGACTGTTTAGATGAGTAATTCTTTTTTTCCATTGCCTGCCAGAGGATCTCCCTGAATACCTGCTCAATCTTTTTCATCTTTCTATAGAACCACATTGATATTTATAAATCTTTCGATTTTTATAGAAAGATATATAAGTAACGCAAAATATTAAAAAATGACTTATTCCAGGCCTAAGCCCCTCTCACGATGCTTATCGCAATCAGCTATTTTTTCATCGAAGAAGCTCCAGGTATCCTGCGAATGATGCTAACCAGCAATTAGCACTAACACCCAAATCTTCTCATTATCAATTAGCATCAGGCTAAAGAAGAACTGTTCTTGTTGTTTCCTTCATAGGACAATTTTATACTATTATTGTACTATCTGTGGGGAAGTATTATACATCTTTTCGTTTAAGATAAGTTCCAAACACTGGTTTAAATAATGCTCTAAGAAAAATCCGCAAGTTTTCCGAAAAAGAATAATGTAGTCCGGAGGATTGAGCAAAGCGAATATCCTCCTTAAGTTTTTTGCTAAAGCTTTTCTAGAAAAGCTTTTAGGGCATCTTCCTGAACCTGGTGCTTATGAATCCCCATTCGAGGAAGAGCAATACAAGGGCTATCAGCATCAATGAGTAGCTCAGAGGCAATGGCACATAGGCTTTCTGGGCAGCGAGGCTGATATCATGATAGGCCTGCTTCAATCCACTCGTATCTGTGGCTTGGTAATAATAGCCTCCTGTCTGGTTAGTCACATCCTTTAGGATATTCTCATTATAGACAGCAGAGATGTTGTAGTATTCTGGCAGGTAGCCGATAGGCCCTGCTTCTGAGCCTATTCCGATGGCGTGGATGACCACGTGATTCCTGATGGCATAGTCAAGGCCGTTCTGGATGCTGTTCTCGATGAAAGCACCCACAGTGTTGCTGCCGTCAGTAAATATAATAATAGTCTTTCCTTTCTTGGACGGCAAGAGCATGTTAGTGGAAGTGATTATTGCCCCGGCAATGTCGGTGCCTCCTGTCTTGGCTACCTCTATCACTTCAATGGTCTTCTTGAGAGTGTTCTTGTTATCGATAGGTATGCTGTCAATGAAGGTGGTGCCTGAGAAGGTCACTATTCCAATGGTTGATCTGGAGCTTAGCTGGTCGATGAAGTCAATGGCAGTCTGCTTGGCAGCCTCCAGCCTAGTAGGCGCAACATCCTGGGCAGCCATGCTCGCGCTCACATCAATAGCTATGATGAAGTCATTCTCATTGACCTGGGTCTGGTACCAGAGCACAACTCCGCTGGCAGCCACTATGATGCAGGCTAGGACCAGCACTCTCATGACCAGCACCGAAGTGTTTTTGGTGATCAGCTTCTCGCCAGTCACCCTTTTCAAAGCATCAAAGTTGGCGAATTTCATGGCCTTGGCCTTGGAATGCCTCAGCAGGTAGAAATGCGTATAAATCAGCAATGGAATCCCCAGCAGGTACCAAAGATACATTGGGTTCTCAAAAGTTATCCTAATCATATATCCACCATTGATCTACTTCTTTATCTTTCTTTTCATTTAGCCCTATCGGACCAGGGAAAGCCTTTTCTTGAAATATTTTAGCACAGGCTCCTGGAAATCCTCGTCAGTGTACAATTTGACAAAGCCGAGCTTAGCCCTCTCAAAGCTTTTCTGGACAAATTCCTCTTCTCTTGCAGTCTCAGCAGCATAGAGCTTGGCGTACTGGCGCGAATCAATGTACATCTTGTCATTCGAATAAGGATCCTCGACTAGGAACTGGCCATTGGTCTTAGGCATGGCAGAATCCCTTGGGTCGCGCACCATTATGCCAATCAAGTCATATCTCCCAGAAAGGATGTTCAGGTAGCGGTGCCATCCCTCTTTTAATCCTATAAAATCAGATATGATGATGATTATGCTCCTCTCTTTCAGGAATGAGCTGATATATTGCAAAGCCTTGGCTAGGTCAAAATTTCCTCCATAGTTCTTAGGATTCAAAAGCTCATTCATGACCTGGTAGTACACTCCCTTCCCCAGGCTCGGAGGAATCTTGGTGACAAGCTTGTCAGTGAAAAGGCCTAGGCCTATGGCATCTCCGCTCTGCATCATGGCATAGCAAAGGCTGAAAGTCAGCTCGGCAGCATATTCTGCCTTGAGCTTTTTGGTAGAGGCAAAAAGCATGCTGTTGCTCACGTCCACAAGGAAGAAGACATTGAAGTTGCGGTACTCCTCGAGCTCCCTCACCAGGACTTCGTGCGCCCTGAGGCTTGCGCCCCAATCTATCTTGCTGGCGTCATCGCCGAAAGTATATACCCTATAGCCTGCGAACTCCAATCCTTGGCCCTTGAATACAGTGCTCCAATTGCCCTCGAGCACTTTGTTAAGAACATCAATCCTTGCCTTGAGCTTCACCATCTTCAGGCGAGTGGTAAGCTCTATCTTGAGTTCCTTGACAGGCATTTTTATTTATCACCCCAAAAACTATTGCTGCTGAATAAAAACCATGCCGGTTCTTATGCTCAAATTATAGGGACCTTGGCGAGTATCTCCTTTATTATGTCCTCTGTCTTTATCCCTTCTGCTTCTCCTTCAAAGTTAAGTAGAATTCTGTGCCTGAGACAATTATAAGCCACTTCCTTCACATCATTGGCAACTACATAGTGCCTGCCCTTGAGTAAGGCATGGGCCTTGGAGGCTATGTACAGTGCGATGCTGCTCCTGGGGCTGCCTCCGTAGTCGGCGTACTTGCCGCTCTTGATGTCGTACTTGGCAGGCTTCCTGGTGGCCTCGACGATGTTGATGATATAGTTCTCAATCTTCTTGTCAAGATAGATGTTCTTGACGAATTCCTGGACCCTGAGTATGTCATCGGGAGTAAGCACTCTCCTCAGATCATAGTCATCGAATTCAAAGAGCGTGATGTTGGTTTTGAGCACCTTGAGCTCCTCTTCAGGTGTCGGATAGCTCATGAGCAGCTTGTAGAGGAACCTGTCCACCTGGGCTTCTGGCAGCTTATAGGTTCCCAGCTGCTCGATGGGGTTCTGGGTGGCCATGACAAAGAAAGGAGAGGGCAGCTTGAAGGTCTCCTTGCCGATAGTGGCCTGCCTTTCCTGCATGCTCTCAAGCAGGGCAGACTGGACTTTGGGAGGGCTTCTGTTGATTTCGTCTGCAAGCACGAAGTTGGCGAACACAGGGCCTTTCACTGTGAAGAAGCCTCTTCCTTCCTCATAGGTAGTCAGGCCTACGATGTCTGTCGGCAGAAGGTCAGGAGTGAACTGGATCCTGCTGAAAGCGCAGCCAGTGACCCTCGCAAGAGTCTTGACAAGAAGGGTCTTTCCAATGCCAGGGATACCCTCGACCAGGGTGTGGCCGTTGGAGATGAGAGCCTCGATGAGGCCGTCAACAACTTCGTGCTGGCCAATCACTACCTTGCCGATCTCAGCCCTGAGCTCGTCGAATTTATGCTGATAGAAAGCAATCTTCTCAGTAAAGCTAGAATCAACTACTCCTTCTCCCACCTCTTCTTTTTCCGCATTACTCATGCTTAGCCTTTACTCAGCAATACTTATATAAAAACTTTTCTTAAAAATTTAAGAGATTCTAGACAGCTCCCGCTTACAGAACATAAAGTTTATATATCCTTGATTACAAGCACTAGGATAGAATGGTAGAGAAGAAAAGAGGTGATGAAGGCAGTTTTACTGCTAACAAGCTTATTCTCAAGAAAGCTGCTAACAAGAAGATAGAGCATATCATGTCCAAGGCTTTCATCTCAGAGAAAGAAGTCTATGACCTGGTGCGCAGCTTCTTCAAGAAACACCTCATCATCGACTACGAGTTCACCCACGAGGAGCTGATGAAAGAGCTCAAGAAAATTTATCTCTCTCCGGAGCTGCAGGTCAAGATCAAGCGCCTCTTCGAAGATGTCTCCAGGATAGAGCATACCAGCAAGCCCTTCACAAGAGAAGAGCTTGAGAAGATACTCAAGGATTTCGGAGAGGTTGTGGACGGGCTTATAGTCTCGCACTACCAGCAGGAAAAGTCATTTTTCCGCAGGCTCAAGGACAGCATCCACAATATCTTCTCAACCAAGCATAAGAAGCTTTTAGAGCCCGACGAGTCAGTTCTTTCAGAGAGGGAGAGGGCAGTGGTCAAGATGAACATGCTGCTCGACAATGCCAAGAGATGGTCTGACACCAATGTTGAGAAGGCAAAAGAGGCTTATAACGAGCTCATCAACCTCTATGAGACCTTGGACGAGAGCAAGAAAAAAGCTTATTATCCCCACATACAGGACCTATTCAACTCCATAAGGAACAAGGAGAACAAGATACTTTCTTAGATCCATATCTTGGTTTCAAGACACATAAGGCTTTATTTCTTCTTCCTTAGGCTTGGCCTTTGCCTCTTCCTTGCCGCCTCCAGACCTGGTCTTCCTTATTATCAGCGCAGTGATTATTATCATTCCTGCTATTGCAAGGAATATGTAGAGGTACTTCCTGTTCTCCTTCCTCAAGAGCTTGGTCACGACAGTCTCTGGCCTCTGCTCTTTCTTCTTGGAGATGCTGACTAAGTATTTACAGCCATTGATGACTCCATCCACCATCCTCGAGGCTTCCTTAGCATAGCCTTTCTCAAGCTCTGCCTTGGCCTTCATGAGCAGCTCATTGAGCTCAAGGCATTCAGGATTCTCGTTCATCAGGTCCTGGGCAAAGGTCACCTTGGTCTGCACATCCTCTGAGCTCTCGGCCTGCTCTATGGTGTTGAGCAGCACGAGCGCAGAGTCAGACGTGAGCGGGTCAGTCACATTGGCTGTCAGCTTAATTTCATAGTTCTCCCCTAGGCGGTAATTGTCCACAATTAAGGTCACGCCCTTGCTCTCACCCACGCCTATCTCTTCGAACTCGCTCTCTGTGAAGCTTAGCTTCACGTCAGTCGCATTGGTGGTGGCGTTTAGCTTTATCCCGTACAGGGAAGAGTTCCAGTTGTTCTTGAGGGTCACAGGGATGAGCACTGTCCTGTTCTCGTAAATAGTCACGAGCTGAGGAACAATGAGTTCTATGGCCTGGGGCTTGACCTCATCTTTCATCATAGGAACCATTACTGTCTTGCTTCTTCCGCTGCCTCCTCCTCCGCTGCTGGTCTGAGGAACAGGGACTTCTTCAGTGCCGTTCTCAGGCAGGTCGCTCACATTGATGAGCACAAGCTCGCTGCTCACTGTCAGCCCATCGCTGTCCTGGGCAGTGAAATTGACAAGGCAAGTTCCTACTGTATCTGGCGTGACCTTCAAGTCATCGCCTGTCATGGTTAGTGTAGCAACATCGCAGCTCGTGGATGTATAGCTTAGGTTGGAGCTCTCGCCGTTATTGATCTCATCGTCGCTGTCTAGGTCATCATCAGGGTCTATGAAATGCACATTGCCCTCTGTTTTGAGGAAATAGTCTGCATAGGTGGCAGATGAGCCATTCACTGCCCAATCACCAGTCAGGTTCTCGAGCTGGTGAAGCAGCAAGGGATTCCTATTGTCATTGCTCACAGTCAGGTTCCACGTATATGATGAGCTTTCGTACATGTCGTCACTCACCACAACCGTGATGTTGTACATGCCCGAGGCGAAATAATCATAGAAGAGATTCAAGCTGGTGCTGGTGCTGTTCTCGCTTCCATTGATGTACCAGGCGTAGCTTAGGGTCTCTCCAGCCTCATTGTCAACGACAAGGTCATAGATAACTGTCCTATTCTCTGAGAAGTCGATTGATGTTAGGCTCTCATCGGACCTAGTATTGATGAAATTGAAGATGGTCTGCATGCTGAAAGGCCTTCCATAGGGCTTTATCTGAGTTATGTTGGGAGGATCTGATTGGTTGAGGACATTGAAGCTCTTTATCTCATAATCAGTCCCATTGTAGTAATCGGTAGCAGTGATGTTCACTGTGTAATTGCCATCATCTCCTTCTTGAGGAGTGAAAGATACGATCGCATAGGTCTTGTTGTTGCTTGAATTGAGATAGGTTGTTATGTTGATCAGATTCTTCCCACTCACGTTGGTGGCTCCGAATGTAACATACTCATAGCCTCCTGGTAAGTCATAATCATCATCGCTTGCCTGCACATAAAGGCTCACAGGATGGGTTTCTACGATTATGGTCGGGAAGCTGATGCTCTGGAGCACAGGAGCATCATTGGTATTGTTGACTGCAAAGAATATGGCTTCGCTATCAGTTGCTCCCCTGATGTCTGTTACAGTTATTAGGATGCTATAATTTCCTACCATGCTCTGGTCGGGTGTGTAATTGAGATAGGCGCTCACGACAGGATTTGCTGACAGGTTGTCGCTCAGGCTGAAGATATCTGAGTTGTTGCTCTCAAAGGTCAGGTCCTCATTGTCAAAGTCAGTGGCATCGATGACTAAGGAGCACAGAGAGTCCTCGGCGCATGACAAAGATCCTATGCTTGTGAGCACAGGCGCAGCGTTGTTCCTTATCTCAAGATACATCAACTCATAGTCGCTCAAGCCTCCTTGGTCTGTCACAGTTATGTTGATGGTGTAGTTGTCCACTTGGCCCTGGCCTGGCGTGAACATTATCAGCCCTGTGCTGCTGTTGATGTCAAAGATAGTTGAGTTGTCGCTGAAGCTCAGCACCTCTCCTTCATATGTGCGGTTGTCGATGTCAGTTGCATTGACGAGATATATGAATGCGGATTCAGCATAGGTGACCAGCGCCGTGATGTTGTTTCCGTTTGTGTTATTGAGATAGGAGCTGAGTATCTCCACGTTTGGGGGATCGTTTGTGTTAGAAATGTTCAAGAACACGTCTTGAGAGTCCTCAGCTCCTGCGTCTCCAATATTGAAGACCGTGATGTTTACATATCCATTTCCACAGATTACTTGATCATTAGTCAGTGAAGTGACATTCACCACTGCAGTCGCATTATGGCTGCTGTTGATTGTGGTGATGCTCCAAGGATTGCTGATGGGGCAGTTCAGCGGCTGGATGATGAAGCTCAAACTGTCATTCACGTCAACGTCATCTGCATAGACATAGAATAGGAAAGCTTCACCTTGGGTTCCGTTCTGATGCTGCGGCATATCCCTAAGAACAGGGTCTTGGTTGGTGTTGTTGATGCTTAGCACAAAGGTGCTTGAGACGCTTCCTCCATCACTGTCTCTGAGAGTTACATTGACTGTGTAGCTGCCTGAAGCGTCATTGGGCAAGGTGTCGTTGTTCTGGTAGACTATGACTGCAGAGGTGTTGCTGGTGTTGATTATTGCCAGGTTGAGAGATGGAGTGACATTGAGGGTGAAATTCAGCGGATAGTTGCTCTCCTCGTCTGTTCCGCTTATGGCATAGCTAAGATATTCACCTTCATCCTTTGTCTGGTTCTGAAGTGCAGGGCTGAACTGGGGATTATCGTTGACAGGAGTGATATTGAAGAGTACAGTATGTCCTGTTGACTTAGGATAGTTGATATCGGTGTCATCAGCCCAGAAAGTGATGTTTTTCTGCCCTATAGTATTGCCTCCGCCTAAATTTGAGGTAGTTGGTGCGCAAACTGTCTCACCGGTGCTCTCATCACTAATTGAACAGAAAGATGAAGTAGGACTGACACGATAGGTTAATGTGTCATTATCATCGTCGGAGGAGCTTATATTATAGTTATAGATTTGGTCTTCATAAATCACTTCAAATGCCCCTATATCGGAACCAGAGCTGTTGAAAACGTTCGGCTCTTCAGGAGCACTATTAATGATGGTTGTTGTTGCTGTTGATGATATTATTGCTGTGCCATTACTTATAGTCACATTGCAAATCCATTCCTCGTTCTTGGTTGTGTTTTCATGATATATCTTAGACTGATTTTCACTTGTAGTTTCGGATATGAACAATACATCGTTTTTATACCAACTTACGTTAGTCTGATTCATATCTGTTGAGGGCGTCCAGCTGCAGGTGAGGTTATTGTCCGTATAAGGAATAGGTGGAGTTATGCTGGGAGCGACAGTGAAAGAGACTGAGCCGCTCAGATAGGTGAAGAGCAGCGCCATGACTATCATGAGCACGAAGGCAGATGTGTGCCTTGCTTTTTTCTTCATCCAATCATTTCTGCTTGTCATCTTCTACGCTTTCCTCTAATGCTTTGACTATCAGTTCCTTTATCGCGATGCCTTGCATGGCTGAGAGTATCTTGATCTTCTTGTGAATCTCATCCGGAACCTCGATGTTGATATTTACCAAAAATTCAACTCTTGAATTTTTGGAAATTCAAAAACTGCGTTTTTGTAATTTACCATTTTTTCCGTCGATTTCTCAGCCTATCTTGGTCTTGCACTCCTTTGATTTTTTCAGGAGGTATTTACCTTCTGAACCAGCAAATCCTTTATTTGCTGTTTTCTCAAGAACATGGATGATGTGATCCTTAAGGGTAAGGTCTTTTATTATAGAAGCGAGCTTGATCTTCTTGTGAAGCTCCTCTGATATCTCAATATTTATGTTTACCAAAAGCTCACCTCCTGGACTTTTGGAATGCCTAAAAATTTATTTTTGGCACCCAAAATCATAGATTTTGGTGATCCAAAAACTTTGTTTTTGCTATTTACCATCTATAGTGACCTGCGCTGACACTAAGTTATTTAACTTAGTTAAATAAGCTTATTAAGATAACTTATTTATAAATTTTGCGATTAGAGTACTGAGAAGGTTTTAACTCGCTGACAATAAAAGTAGAACAAGCCAAATCATTATAAGCCTAGCCAATAGGCTTAGCCAGCCAGGAATTGACGTAGTTGATGTGGTGGAAGAGCCTGGAGATGTCGTCGAGCATTTCTTCCTGGTCCTTGATGCTCAGCTTCTCATAGGCTCCGAGTATCTCCAGGTATTTCTTCTTGGCTATGTCTAGCTCAAGGAATTCAAGAGCTATGTAGGCATTAGTCATCATGATTATCATCTTGTCGAATGGAGTGGCTTTATCAGGTATGCTGAGCTCCTTCACTTCCCTTGCAGCGTCCTCTGGCCTGGCCTCAGATGTCTGCAGAGTCAGGTTCCTGAGCTCCTCGACCAGGAGCGTGATGTTTCTTTGGGTTATCAGCTCTTTGTTGCGCTCCACTTTGAGATACTTGATGAATAAGGCGACGAATATCTTCCTGAGGACCTCTCTTGCTTTTCTCTTGTTCTTGTGGACAGCAGTTTTCAGCTCTTCCAGGTCGAACTCAGCAGGCAAGACCTCTCCAGTTACCCTTATTAGATAGAATCTCATGAGTTCAGAGTACCTATTGAGTATCTCGGCCAGTTTTTCAGAGGAGAATTTCTTCTCCAGCTCAGCAATGCCAGTCAGTAGGAACTTCTTCTCCTGAGAAGTGAGCAGTATTTGCTTCTTCTTCCTCTTTGTGATAATCCAGCCGGCCTTGGCAACAGCAGCATTGATTTCCTTGCGGAAATAGTGGTAGAACAGCACAGCAGTGAGCAGCAACAGTATGATGCCAGTTATGATGTATATGAGCATGCCTTTTTCTTCAACAACGATTCCCGGCACTTGCGTGCTCATACAGGCGCCACAAGGCCCTCCGCAGTCAATGCCTTCTTCGCGGTCGCCGTCATGGTAGTTCTTGATGCCATCATTGCAGGTGCCGAGGTATTCGCAGGATCGGCTTATCTCTGGCCTAAGATTCGCAGTTCCACAAGCCTTCTTATCATCGCACTCCCTATACTGGGTGCCATTGGGGAGGCAGGCTCCCCATTCAGAGCAAAGCCAGGTCTCATTGCAAACAACTTCCTCGATATAATTGCAGGGGACAGTTAGATAGACGTCCTTCTGGCATCCATGCGTGTCAACGCACCTCTGGATCTTGGTGTTGTTCCTGGTGCATATATGATAATCAAAGCACTCATACTCTGGACGACAAAAGCTCATATTGCTTCCGCCTCCTCCTCCTCCGCCCCCTCCGCTTTGGCCAGGGGTTTCATTCTTGTCTTCTTTAAGGCAGATGAGAGTGACTGTGTTGCTACTATTGGTAAGCCCTCCAGGGTCTTGCGCAATGAAGACAGCTGCGGCAGATGCAGGGCAATTGACAGTGGTGATGACCACTTCGCTAGTCAGGGGATTAATAGTCAGTGTGAAATCAGAGCCGGTAGTCAGGACGCTATAGTTCAGCTCATCCATGTCAGGGTCTGAAAAATGATTGTCAAGATAGAATGCGTGTAGGGTTTCCCCTTCATCTAAGGTTTGGTCCTCAATGTGCAGGCTTAGGTAAGGGGCGTCGTTCACATTGATGACTCTCAGGGAGAGAGACTCTGAATCCTCTCCATTGCTGCAGCCGCTTCCGTCGCTCACTGAGAACTGGATAGTATAGTTTCCTACATCATCATTGTTGGGAGTGAAATTAGCATGGCCATTGGCAGATATTATAAAGAGCGGATCAGTCTTTGTATGGTTGAAAATCCTGTTGATAATGGTGAAAGAGGAGGAATATGTAAACATGACAGCATCGGAGTCATTGGTGCTCAACCAGCAGCTATAATAAGAGCTCTGGTTAACCTCATTGCTGCAGTTAGATATGTTGAGCGCAGGAGGATTGTTGATGCAGAAAGCAACAACGCCAGAAGCCTTTCCAGTCCCTACGAATTCAGGGATGGCCTTGTATTCATTTAAGATAGAATAAGTCTTGATGACAAGAGCAAAAGTATTGACTATAGCGAGAACTAAAACTATCAA
>JBGOZE010000030.1:0-13433 GCA_041479965.1 Candidatus Nanoarchaeia archaeon
AATAATTGGACTAATGACACCACGCCAGATTTCACGTTTAATGTGACTGATAACATTAATGCCACTCTTAGTTGTGTTCTGGATATTAATGGCACTAGTTATGGTACTAATGGTACCGTTATGAATAATACTGCTACGACCATTACTGCCAGCACCATAAGCCAGAATACTGGTTATAGTTGGAAGATTAACTGCAGCGACCAACTACAGACCACAGCAGCTACTGCCAGGACCATTAACATTGATAATACTGCGCCGAGTGTCACTATCAATAGTCCTAGTGCAAATGCTTCCACTAATGATAACACCACAGCTATTAATCTCACTTTCACCGACACGCTGAGCTCTACAGCTAGTTGTACAATAGATGTTAATGGCACTGCTTACGGAATCAATACTGGCGTTGCTAACAACACTGCTACTGTGATTAGTATTAATGGTACTGGCTTGGCAGACAATACCAGCTATTCCTTAAAGGTTAACTGCACAGACAATGCTGGCAAATTAGGTAGTAGCACTGCCCAGAGCCTGAGCATAGATACGACTGCTCCATCCATAACAGCAATAACAACAGCAGGAACAACCTCAACCACAAGCTCAGGAACAGCAACCATTACCACAACAACCAGTGAGAATGCCAGTTGCTGGTACAGCACAACCAACTTCACTGCCCAGAACACCACAGGAGCAACTGCTATGACTAGGACAGAAACCTCCCAGACTTTCAGTATAACCTACACATCCACAGGAACCATTGGGCCTTATTATATATCCTGCAGGGACATAGTTGGCAACAACATGACCACCTCTAACACCACAGGAGAAATCACTGTGACAGTCACTGAGACCACAACCCATCATGGTGGCGGCGGTGGCGGTGGCGGTGGAATCTCAACTAACCCGACCACAAGCCAGACTTGGAGCACTATTCTGCCGGGCTCAAACATTACCATGAAGATTAGCAACGATGACTTTGGAATCAAGGAGATAACCTTAGAAGTGATTGCGCAGGTAAGCAACGCCAAGATAACACTTGAGAAGTTCCAGTCAAGGCCGCTGCTCACAGACAGTGAAGCAGGCGATAAAGTGTTCAGATACTTGTCCATAACTAGTACCAACCTGCCGGATAGCAACATTAACGGCTTAATAACTATTAAGTTCCAGGTGACGCAGAGCTGGCTACTAACTAACGGAGTGAATGCTAGTAGCATCGTGCTTAAGAGGTATGTGAACGGTACATGGGTAGAGCTTCCAACAACCTTGCTGAGCAGCGACAGCAAGTACGCTTACTATGAGTCAGAGACTCCTGGCTTAAGCTACTTCGCGATTGCAGAGAAGAGCGCAACGCCTGCTGTGACGACACCACCGGCAACAACCACACCTACAGAGACGCCTGCCACGCAGCCACCGGAGACACAACCATCGACGCCAGCAACGCAGCCTTCAACGCCTGCTACTCAGCCTTCAACCACAACGACCAAGGCCAAGTCAAGCGTCTTAGGCACTGTGCTGGTCATGATTGCCATCATCTTGGCGATATTCCTGATAATAATGGCAGTCACCAAGAAGAAAGGCATTAGGGAGATCAAGGAGTAAAAATTTTTTATTTTTCTAATCTTCCATGTTTTTTATTATTACCTTTTTATTATCTTTTCTTTTTATTTATCATCTATTCTATCCTCTTCTCAAAAACAAAAGTTTTATATACCTCTTTTTTCTTTGTTCATATATCATTATTATTAAATTATGTTATAAAGAAAGATTTTCAAATAAAAACAGAAAGAAGAGGGTGAAGCGAAAATGAAAAAACTATTCTATGTGTTAGTGGTTCTGTCAATGTTGTTGGCTTTCAATGTAAGCGCTTTTGACTTCTCTGGTAATGCTTACAATGTTACCCAAGGAGGGATCGAGAATACGAATGTATCATTACTGGCTTATGATATGACCCAAATGAACGGCCCTCCCAACGTGACCGGCACCTATTCTGGCTTGACCAATGGTTCAGGCTTCTTCAATTTCAGCGTGGATAGTAATGAGAACTGGAGTTATAAGCCAGTGATCAGGCATTTTATCGGCGATAATGTTGATTATATCGGGCCTTCATTGCCACAACTCCCTGCTCAACAGATTCAAAACATCAGCCCAATAGACTTTTACCTCAAGGAAGGAGCCACTATTAATATTACTGCGCAAGGCAGGGAGCAGGCGAGCGGCAGCGTGAATGAGCTTGGAAGCTGGGATGCTAATGATTACCTCTTGGGATTGGAATGGGATAATGACTATCAATTGTGGGCATACATTAACACCAGCTATGTTCTTGTAAAGCTCAACCCCGGCTTCACCTTTAACACAGCCTATCAAATGACAATTTCAGGTATAATGGATGTAGAGTACGTCACCCATGGATTCTGGTATTTTGCTAATTCTACAACCGTATTAAAATATTATGAGGATGTGACTGCAGGAAATTTAACTCTCGTAGAAGAATTCCCAATAACATGCGATGGAGGCGATCCCTGCAATTACACCACCCTCAGCAGCCTTGAGTATGGTGGGGGCAATGAATTCTACGTCATGGCACGGGTCTCTGGCGGCAACTCATCAGTAGACAGGTTCAACATGTCTTTTGCCAGGCAGAACAGCGTGACAATGCCTGATTATGCTCCTGGAGAATTGGCTTTCTCAAACGGCAACTGGTTCCTTGGCTTTAACAACTCAGGCCAGTACATGATAGAACCTTGCTACCTGATAAATGGCTTTGACTGTAAGATGGACGAGTACTGGAATGTTTTCTCCAGCATAGAAGGGCTGGAGAACAATGGTACGGGCGCAGCAGGATGGTTTTATGCTTCAGCAGAGCCGACTCCACACAATATCACGCAGATAGAGATGCTCTACACCACACAAAAGACTTTCAGTTACATGGTTAAGGACGTAAAACTTGGCTATCCAATAGCAGAGGAATTCAACAGCCAAGTAAGCCAAGCCACGATATACGTGCCTGCTGATAGGAATTATTCCATTATGATATACCCTGATATGAGCTTCCCTGTAAGCTATGACCTTGACAATCTTTCACTTAACAACACTTACCAGACTAGCACAGACAACCCAAAACACATTGATATAATGTTTAACACAACAGAGCAATGGAGATGGGTAAGCGGCTATGCCTTGCAGGACGGAAACGCAGACTTTGAAGAGTTCAACATCATAGCTTACCTGATTGAGCCAGGCAACATGATAGGCCAAGGCCATCCATTACCGTACAACATGAGCGCATGGAGGGAGACGCCTACAACTGATGTTTTTAACAGCAGCACAGGATTCTACAACATCACTCTGCCAGGATCAATGATGACTACAGACATAATGCTGTTTGCAGTCGCCAGCACGGATGACGGTGATTATTACGGGGCATTTAAGAATATAAGCCTGGATTTCTCTGATGCATCAGTGGCTGATTTCAACTTCACGCTTTACACCTTGCCAGGAACAGAGTCAGTCATAACCTTACAGGGTAGCGATGATAAGAACATCACTATTAAGAAGGTGAGTGTGCAGGTCAATAATGAGAGCGGAGACGCCATCACTGACAACGCTTTCACAGAAACCATTGTTGATTACACCATCATCGGCGGCCCAAGCTTCTCATGGATGCAGGATGTTAATAATGACGAGGACAACGGCACATTCATGATTCCGCTGCTGGCTGATGTTGGCGTGGAAAAGATGAATATTTACTCCAAGAATAATGCTCCGAAAAAAACTTCTTTCACAGCAGCAGAAGTGGCCACAGGCGAATTGGAGGTCAACCTCTCACCTCAGTTCCAGCCAAAAAACCCTGAAGGAGTAGAAATCATGGACTTGTTCATTGACATGGTAAAATCATCTGCTGAGTGCGACGTTCCTGGTTATAACATGAGCGCCTGTTCGCTCTTCCCACAAGGAGACGAAATGAACATGAGTGGACCTGGCTTTGATCCGTTCAAGATAGTAATGGGTGGAGGAAAGATAAGCTTTGTCATGAGGAAAGTCAGCAACAACATCACAGTGCATTACAAGAACGTAGACATGATGGCTTCTGGCCCGCCTGACGCATTATTCGATAGCGACGCTAACCAGACAGAGCAGGGCAGCAGCCTTGAAATGGCTTGGCGCTTTGGAAGCCAGGGACCTGAGATTTATGATGAAGTATTAATAGGAATACCGCTGGGTGAGGAAGTGGATTTGTCCGCTCCTGTGAGCATACTATTGCAGAACCTGTATGACGAGGACTGGAACGCCATATGGAATGTTGTTGCCAACGGCACACCCAACTCCACGTCAGACCTTCCCTCTGATTACCAGGACTTTGACCTTGACTGGTTCAACCAGACAGCCGGCGGCATGCCCTGCAGCAACACTGATAATGCTGCGCAGTGCTATGTAGATCCAGGCAGGAGAATAGCCTGGCTTCAAATACCGCACTTCTCAGGAATAGGCCCGACAGTGCAGTCAGTAAGCCTGGGCGGAGTGAACATAACAGCTGATGACGATGAATATGCTTGTACAGAGAGCTGCGCCATCTACTTCAATGTAACCAACGAGAACTACACCATAAGCCAGAGCCTGCACAACATAACCATTGCAACACTGGACGTTAATGGCAGCGCTATTGCTAATGTGACAATTTACTGGTATAATAATAGCGCGTTCGTACTAAACGGTACGAACTCATCAAGTCAGACAGATTACAACCTCACACTTTCCAATGGAAGCGCAACCACGCTGCACAGGTACAGGTTGAATGTTACGAAGCAAGCCAATCAGAACACGACATTGAACATCACCTACAACATAACAGACCTCAACCTTTCTTTGGGATTATCACTAGCCCTTAACTGCGTTGAGGATTGGACTTGCACAGACTGGAGCACTTGTTCCGGTTCAACTCAGACAAGAACTTGCACTGAGGGGCATTCCTGCGGGACCACTGATGAGCTGGCTGAAAGCCAGAGTTGCACGTCTGGAGGCAGCAGCGGAGGCGGTGGAGGAGGAGGCGGAACAATATCCCCGCCAGGCTCATCTAAATTCTGGGACGCCTTGCCTATTGGCACTAACAGCATGAACATCTCATCTGATGACTACGGAATAAAAGAGATAGTATTCAAGGCCAAGAAAGCAGGCAAGAAAGTCAAGATAACACTAGCCAAGCTGATGGAGAGGCCTAATGGGACAAGCCCGGTGGCTTTCAAGACTTATAAGTTCCTCAAGATAACCATTGAGAACTTCACTGACTCTGACCTTAGCGGGAACGTGCAGATTAAGTTCATGATTCCCAAGAAATGGCTGGCCAACAACAGCCTGGTACCAGAGCAGATGGTGCTGAAGAGATACATAGGAACAGAATGGATTGACTTGGCGACCAGGATTGTGCTCCAGAGCAACCTGAGCGTGCTTTACGAATCAGACGCCCCGGGCTTCAGCTACTTTGCGATAGGAGTGAAGAATGCTGTGATAAGCCCTGAGCCAACTGCGATGCCTGAACAGGAAGAAGTGGCTACGCCTACAGGAGGAGAAAGCCCTGGGCCAGAGACGCAAGCGCCACCAGAGCCTGAGACTCAAGAAGCTCCTGCAAAGGGAAGCAGGAATGCAGGCATTATAGTGCTTGGAGTAGGAGCAATACTTGCAGTGATGCTGATAGTGTTGGCTGCTACCAGGAAGAAAAAGCCTAAAGAAGGGCAATAAATTTTTTTTCTTTTTTTATTATTCTTATACTTGTCAATACTCTGAAATAGTAAAGTTAATAAATCGAATTATGTTTCGCAAAGGCAATGACGCATAAAAAAAATCCCTTGCATACAATGCCCTGGCAGGAAATTCTGAAGCTGTATTTTTCAAAAGAATCACCTGAGAATGAAGAATCAGCCCTGGGAAAATACCGGGCAGCGTTGAAAACTTTCAGAGATATCTCAAAAGAAGCTGGTTATAAGGTAATCGAGACGCCCTACGGGAACCCTGAGCATGACGCCATAGTGGAGAGGCGCGTAGGAAACTTTGCGTACGGGGAAAAGCGCCAATTGGTGATTCCTTCCACAAAGAGCTTGTTGGTGATGAGAACAAACGTTGAAGCATACTGGAAAGGGTTTTACGCAGAAGTGTTTGGCAACATGGACATCCACATACTGGGAAAGGCCGGGCTCGTTGCTAAGGTGAAATCAGCCATTGAAGAGGCTGGGTCCCGCGTTACTGAGAAGGATGTGTCCTCTGCAAGAAAGTCCATGAATACCTATTATTATGAGAATGTCAAATACGTGCTAGGAGATTGTGAGCATGATTATGCGCTTGAACTAGTCCCTGCTATCATAGAATGGACTGCCAAAGGTGAGTCAAGAAGATGAAACAAGAACATAAAAAGCAGGTTCACAGGACTCTTTATTATGCTCCCAGGATGTTCGCCCTGCTGGTCGGATTGTTCTTCTTGTTGATGCTCACTGACCTGAGGCCTGGCTTTGGAGTATGGGATTTTCTCGTGCATTTCCTTCCAGGAGCAATAGTCATCCTGGCGATTCTTTTGACATGGAACAAGCCCTGGAGGGCTAGCCTGGTATTTGCTATTCTCTGCCTGGTCTATACTATAATCGGATGGGTCTACCTTCAGGATGGAGTCATAGGCATAATCACTGTTCCATTGATAATTGTGAGCGCCTTGCTAATTCTGAATGTCAAGAGCCATTTGTTTGTGTGAGAACAACAATATTTTTAAACACAGCACACCAATAATGTCTTTGTTAGAGGTGATGCGTGATGGTTGAGGAGCAGGTGATTGAAATATCTGTTTATTTCTTGGCATTTCTAGTTTTTGCTGTTATATGGTCTGCTATATGGAAGGCTATTGCCTTGTGGCATAGCGCCAGGAACAAGCAGACAGCCTGGTTTGTTGTTCTTTGCATATTAAACACCATAGGCTTATTGGAGATAATATACCTTGCTTTCTTCCAGAAGAATAAGAATCCTAAGGTGCCAATCAAGATAGCTCCTCCGAGCAAGCCCTTGGCTAAGAAGGCTGCTAAGAGGAAGAAGTAGTTGCCTCGCAGAGCTTAAAATTATTTTTATCAGGTTCTTATAAAGAATTGGATTTATTCCGCCTCATGCAACAAAAATTATTGCATTTTTTGAGTTAGCGGTGTAGCCGCCAATGCCGGCGAGGCTATTCATTCCAAGCCTAATTTCTGGTCAATGTCCTTGGCCACTTCTCTTAGCTTGTTCCAGGTCTCATCAGCGTCCCTTTTTATATGATCAACCATCTCCTGTAGAGTATCCATTCTCAGGACGTATTTGTTCCTGTCAAATACCACGATGCCAGAATCCATTAGTTTATTAAGATGATGCACTACTGTTCCTCTGGTGAGCTTGGTCTTGGCAGCAATCTCATCGCTGCTCAGCTTCTTGCTCTGCTTCACTCCTTCTATCAAGGCTATGAATACCCTGAAACAGCTCTTGTCCTTGTCCCTGAGGTTGAAAAGGCCCAGGCTGCCTCCGAACCATTGCAGTTCCTGGTTGATGTTAGTCTTCTCAGGCCTGGTGGTCCTGATGATGGTTATACGTGTGAAGCGCATGATGAGAAGATAGGCTGCTGAGATTAATAAATGTTGCTAAAAAACTAGAGCAGCTTCAAGAAATCATCCCTGCTTATCTTTATCTCATTCAGAATCTTTTTGAGCAAGCCCCTACCGATGTCGTGTCCGCTATGAACAGGAATCACAGTGGCTCTTCCATCAGGATGCTTAAGGTATTTATGGCTCCCGCGTTGCCTGATCTCTTCGAATCCGAGTTTTTTCAGGATTTTTATTAGTTCTATAGAAGATAGTAAAGGAAGCTTGTTCATACTTTGACCTGCACTTGCTGAATGCCCACAAAATGCTCTTCAGGCACTTTTTTCTCGACTTCAAGGCATAGTTCAATAGCTTCCTTTATGTTCTTAAGAAGCTCATCAATTGTTTTGCCCTGAGTATGGCATCCTTTAAGAGCTGGTACGCTTCCAACATAGTAGTCGTCTTCCTTTACAATGATTACAGTAAAGTTCTTAAGCCTTTTCTTCATTGGAAAAAGCGTCGTGTTTGCCATTTAAATATTTATCGTAAAGCAGATTCATATACCTTACGCCGAGATGTCCAGTGCAGATTTTCGCATAAAAACATGTCCAGTGCTAAATCCTTTCCAGCACTATCTTCTGCAGCAGGCACTCATTGTGCTTGTTGCAATGCCTTGACCTGAAGCCTAGTTCTGGGCTGTAAAGCTTTTTCGAGATGTCCAATGGGCAGATTATCTTTTTTCCATCTGGAAACACATTGCCGAACCTGCAGTGCTTGGTTGCCAGAGGATATTTTTTCTTGGACTCTATCACTCCTCTCCTGGATATGTGCAGCTTCCTTATCTTGCCTTTGTAGCTCTTCACAAATTCTTGCACAACCCGCGAATATTCTTCCAAGGGAAGAGTCTCATCTGTCTCTTTCCAATAATCATTCGTAGCTGCTATGTCTCTTATGCTTGAGATGTAGAATTCCTTGCAGTTGAACCTCTTCTCAGCCATCAAAGCTGTCTTCATGAGCTCGTCAACATTGTCTTTCCTTAGCATGTACACCACTGTGACTGGCAGTTGAGTGTCAGGCACTCTTAGCAATGGCTTTTCGCTCTTTTCTGCGCCGTACACACCAATCCTTATGGTAATCCTGGCAAGGTCTGATGCTTCAAGCTGCTCAAGAACCTTTATGTTGATGCCATTGGTATAGACTGTTGTCTTCAATCCCAGGAGGCTGTTGAGCCTTATCATCTTGTTTATGTCCTTGTGAAGAGTAGGCTCACCTCCCAGAAGTATGACTTTGCTCACATTCTCAGAATACTTCAATACAATCTTCTGGTAATCCTCAAAGCTCATCTCCTCACTACCGAGGCTATGGGCGTAGAAGCAAGCCTTGCACCTGTTGTTGCACCTGTTGGTTATGAATAATTGGAGAGTGTTGACAGGGCGAGGGAGGAGCTCTTGCCATTCTGAGGTGTTGTATTTCAGCATCATAAGGCATTTAATTCATTGGCTGGCTGTTCAGTAGTGGAATATCAGAATATCTTTCCTGTAGTCATGTTTCCATTCGTCCTTTTCTTCATTGAACTGCCATTCTATTTCACTATCACATTCACGCGCTCCTATAGCTCCTGTGACTTGGTTGAAGTGCTTCAGGAGCTTAAAGTTCTTTTTTGCCACTGGCTGCAGGCGTTGTAATCTGTTCCATGCTTTGCGCGCTGGCTGCAGGTATTCTTCATAGCATTGCTCGGGTGTCTTTATGCTGCTTATTTTAAGGAAAGGGTTGTAGTCTCCTCTTGTGACTTGCCCTATAATCCCGTGGGTGACAGCATTCTCATAGTATGACCATAGGCGGACCGCATCATTAATAATATAATTTTTCCAGCCTGTCTTCATGCGCTCATTATAGCCTTGCTCTACATAGTCAAAGAGCTTGTCATAGCGGTGCATGAGTTTCTGGTAATGATGACTGAGCCCATCATTACCCTTCATTAATTGCTCTAATTTTCCATGTTCTGAATTGTTTATTATTATTCCGACGCCAGTTGTTAGGCTCTCAAGTTCTCCAGGCCACCGCATAGGCGGAAAGCATTGCTCAACCAGTCCCATGTTATCACCACCCTGAATTAATCTTTTTTATTCTCTCTCAGAGTCATTATTAATCTATGGTTTACAAATTAATCAACCATTTGGTTTATTTTCCATCATCTGTTTAGTTTATGATAATAATCTTTAAAAACAGTTGCATGCTACTTGTAGCCATGGCTCTCACTTTGACGCTTCCGCAGATCGGGGAGAAGGCAACTTCCAAGGATTATGTCATGACCATCCTGGGCTATGACTGGCCTTTATCTGTCAAGAAAATATTCAATCTCATCAAGAAGAGGCACGGCCATAATGTGACTTATCAGGCTGTCTTCAAGGCAGTAGGAGAGCTTTCAAGGGATGGAGTTGTTGAGAAGAAGAAAGAAGGCTACCAGCTCAACCTTAAATGGCTCAAGGACCTGCACAGTTACACAGAAGTGATTGAGACTAATTATTACACCAAGGACAGGCTGAAGCTTATTGAGGGCATTAAGGATGCTAAGAAAGAAGGAAGCATCAACATCCTTACATTTGAGACTTTCTTTGATGTAGAGAAATACCTTTATTACCTGCAAAAGCATTATATCTTAGTATCAAAAGGCAAAGAAATCGTTTGCGTGCACCACAGCCATGAATGGAGGCCCTTGTTCTACCTGAGAGCAGAGTATAACTGGATGAGAAAGCTCCTCAGCCTAGGCCATAAGACTTATGTTCTTTGCGCTGGCAATGCCTTGATTGACAAGTGGTGCAGTGATTTCTACAAGTCAATTGGCTGCAATATCAAACTGGGAGTTAACTGCGCCTCTACCTGCGAGCTCCTGGTGTTCGGGGAGATGGTGATACAAGTCTACCTTCCAAGCACCCTAAGAGAAGAGATGGACAGGGAATTCGCCAAGACCAAGGATATGAACAGCATCAATCTTAAAGAGCTTGCTGAGAACATCTTTGAGAAGAAGACTGACATCAAGGTAATAATCAACAGCGACAAGGAGATTGCAGAGCAGATAAGAAAAGAGACTGTGAAGCAGTTCTAATTTTTAGAGCTTAGGAAGCCTTTTCCTTTTCACTTTCTCAGGCTCATCAAGATAATTCTCTCTAGTCACAACTTTTCTCTTGGTCTTGCTCTCCAGTTCAACCCTGGCTGTCTTTGCTACTCCGCCGCCCTCTCTTGAAGCCTTTTTGTGCTCCTTAAACTTTTTTGGGTCTCTCACTTTCTCAATTTCTGTAGTTGATGCCTCTCCCAGCATTGTAAAGATAATCTCCAAATCAGTCATATGGTCCCTAAGGTTTTGTTTTGTCAAGCCTTTGAATTCCTTGTATTCTTCAACTGTCTTGTCAAAAGCTGCTTTGCTTATCTCATTTGTCAGGATTGCAAACTCTTTATTCTCGTCAACACCTCGCTTCTTCCATTCATCAGTTAATTCCTGGCGTACTGCAATGCCTCTGACCCTTTTCTCAATCCACTCATCAGAATAACCCTTTGCGCGGTAAAGCTCTTTCATCCTTTTCTGGGCCAATTCAGGGTCCTGTATTTCCTGCACGCGCTCATAGCCGACTTTTGCAAGCCAAAGCTTGAAAGGCTCAGCATTAGGTGAAGGGATTGATTGGATTATTCTGAACATGTTTTGAGTATTTGCGCAGTCTGTTTCGTAATATTTTCCGTCGCTTGAGAGTAATTTCAGTTGTCCGATTTTTTCGGACAACTCAAACCCTTCTTCAGCAAGCTTAACTTTAAGGTCTGACCAGTATTTCCTGGCTCTTTCGCTTTCTGTCAATGCTTCAATTATATCTACTATTGAGAACCACCACTCCCCATTATGCCAAACCCTTCTAATTTTTTTGTCCTGAAAAACCACTAACGCTTTGTCTTTATCCATAATCAGGATAAGAAGATTAACCTATTTATATATCCTACGCACAGATGTCCAGTGGACAACAAAATTTGCTGTTTCTGCAAAATTTTGAGTCGAGAAACAAGCTTGTTTTATGAGAGCGAAAATCTTCCGAACCTGTCCAGTGCTATATGTTGCTCAGAGCAAGAATAATAATCCCAAGTGCAAAGCAATAATAAGCAAAAACATACCATTTCCCTTTCTCGATTGTCCTTATGATGAGCTTCAATGAGAAATAGCCGACAATCAAAGCTGCCAATGAGCCAAGGATAAGGGCTAGTGGGTTCTCAAAGCTCAAGCCATTGAATTCAAGGATGAAAGCTCCTATTATCGCAGGGATGGCCATTAGGAATGAGAACTTGATTAGGGTTTGTCTCTTGATGCCGAAGAACAATCCTGTTGAGACAGTTGCTCCGCTCCTGGAGATGCTTGGAATGATGCTTGCTCCCTGAGCAACTCCTATGATGAAGGATTGCCACCAATTGAGCGCTTTATTCTTGACTTTGATGAATCTTGTCAGGAACAGGATCAGCCCGTTAATGATGAAAAAAACCCCTAATAATAGCATGTTGGTGAATAATGCTTTGAAGAAGTCCTGGAAGACCAAGCCCATCAATGCTGTTGGGATGGTGGCTATGATTATGAACAGGAGCAGCTTGGTGTTCTCATCCCATTTGAAGCTGAAGAATGACTTTACTATGGCTAGTATGTCTTTCCAGAAGACCATGAAGATGACTATGATAGTGGCTATGTGAAGCAAGGCGTCAAAGGCAACATTGGCTCCAAGGCCGAATAATTGCTGGAGAAGAACAAGATGGCCAGAGCTACTGACAGGAAGCCATTCTGTGATTCCCTGAATTATCCCCAGGATCAATGCTTGGATTATTTCCATGTGCGCGTTTTAGCCCTCCATAATAATAATCTCGATTTGCTCAACCAGCTCTTTAGCTTTTCTTAGCAATTCATCTAATATGATTTTGTTCGCTTCTGTTTTTGTGCCGTACTGGAATTCTTCCCTGAGGGATTTTGCATCTCTGGTTTTCATCTGCTCAGCAGTCCTGATAAATGCGATTATGCCTTTATCAAGCTGTAGTTTTCCAGTATCAATAAGATTTTCTATTGCGCTAATTGTGCATTCGTGGTTTATTGACTCGAGGCCGTTTTTGTAGAGTATTGCCAGCAGGCCGTGGTACATTGCATAATATGCTTGCGATACTGCCCAATCACTGAATCCTCCTCTTATATTGTAGTCTGCTGCTCTCAGGTTATGCTTTGCCTTTTGGATATGCTGCTCTGCTTTCTTCTGGTTCGGCTGGATTTTTCGCAGCAACCCCTTTCCAAAGCACCACTTTATCCTAGGGTTATTGCTGGGCATGGTTGATTACCTCTAAAAATACTGATTCCCCTTTCAGGATAACTCCTTTCTCCATAAGATCCTGTATTGCTTCTTGCTTGGCTTTTAGCTCCCTGACTAAGTCTTTTTTTGCCATTATGAGCGGAACAACAGGCTTTGCCCTTACTTTGGAGACATCCAATGAGAACTCAGTAACTTCTTTTGGGCTGTTGGTTATGAATAAGACATCCACGTCATTGAATTCTTTTTCTTTCAGGATTGAGCCAAAGAGCACTATCAGCTCTGCTTTTTCAAATTTCTTTAGCTCTTCACTGTAAACCTTGGCATGGCCTTTCAGGCTTCTTCTTTGCTCTGCCAGCAGGAATTCGCAGACGCTCCTGGCCTGCGTGTTTGAGAAGTTCAGCCTGTAGTATAAAGCATTTGAGAGGCTTGTGGCTGACACAATGCCTTGTTTCTCAAGGTCCTTCAATATCTTGAAGGCGCTGCCTATGCTTATGCTTAAAAGTTTGGCTAGCTGATTGATGTTGTAGCCAATCGG
>JBGOZE010000031.1:0-13416 GCA_041479965.1 Candidatus Nanoarchaeia archaeon
ATCTATGTGAGCCTGAAATACACCAGGACAGTGGATGTGCTCATGAACTGCATAGGCAGGATGATAGACTCCTACGGGTGCCTCATAGATTCGCTGCTCAAGTACGCAGTGGAAAAGAAGATGAGAAAAGAAGAACACATTCCCACCACGCCCTTGGAAAGAGGAGAAATGGTGAAGGAGCTCTTCAAGGAAGACATAGTGCAGAAGAACATGGAGCTATACTTCCTCCTGAGAAAGATCCACAAGACCAATCCGAAAAAAGAGCAGGAATTCAGGAGGCACGTCACCCTGAGGACAATGGTCGACAACAAGGAGATAACAGTGGACATCGACAAGTCCTTAGAATATTACGACACGATAAAAGAGTTTTATGAATGGATAAATGAAAAGATAAATGCGCAGCAGAGCTGAAAAAAGAGGTGCTGATAGGTGAGCAGATACATCTGCGTTGCGAGCGGAAAAGGAGGAGTGGGCAGGACTACAACTGCCATCAACCTAGCCCATCTAATGGGCAAAAACAAGAAAACCCTGCTCATAGATGCTAATCTAACCACCCCGAATGTCCACATCCATCTAGGCTCACCCATACTCGCGCACACTCTCATGAATGTTCTGAAAGATGAAGCATCCGTTTACCAAGCCATCTACACCCACGAGTCGGGACTCAGGATTCTTCCTACAATCAGCACCATCCATGACCTGAAAAAACTCAAGTTCAACAGGCTGAAAGAAGTGATAAGAAGCCTCGACGGAGAGGCAGACATCATAGTGATGGACAGCGCAGCAGGCCTGGGAAAAGAAGCCATAACTGCAATGGAAGCAGCAGATGACATCCTGATAATAACCAATCCAGAGCTCAGCTCAGTGCTTGACACCCAGAAAACCATCCAGGTGGCGCATGAGCTAGGCAAGACCATCCTCGGAGTGGTGGTCAACAAGCAAGGAGAGCACAGGCACGAGTTGAAAGTCAACCAGATGGAAAAGCTCCTCGACTTGCCAGTCATAGGAATAATCCCTTACGACAATGACGTGAGAAAAGCTCTTGCCCTCAATCATCCAGTCACCCACAGCCACCCAAAAGCCAAGGCTAGCAGGAGCTACGAAGAGCTTGCAGGCCTTCTCCTAGGCAAGAAGTATTATGAAAGCATCAACAAGAAAAGCAGGACCATGTATGATTATGTTCTTGAGAAATTAGGCCTAGTATGATTGTGATTCATCTGCCATTCTTAAGGTCGTGCTCCATCATCATCTTGACGAGCTGCTCAAAAGATACTTCTGGCTTCCATCCGAGCTCCTTTTTTGCCTTGGAAGGATCGCCTAGCAACAAATCCACTTCTGCTGGCCTGAAGAAATTTGGGTGCTGCACCACAAAGACCTGATCTTTCTTGGCTTTCAGCTTCTTTATTTCCTTGTCAGCATTCTCCTCTGAAAGCTCATGCAGGTCAACAAGCTCATATTTCAAGCCTGCGTGCTGGAAAGCTAAGTCCAGGAACTCCTTGACAGAATGGGTCTCGCCAGTCGCAATTACATAATCGCCAGGCTTGTCTTGCTGCAGCATGAGCCACATGGCTTTTACATAATCACCTGCAAATCCCCAGTCCCTCTTAGCATCAATGTTACCCAAGGCAAGCACATTATCTTGACCATGTTTAATCTTAGAGATGGCGCGCGTGATTTTCCTGCTGATGAAATCATCCCCCCTCCTAGGAGACTCGTGGTTGAAAAGTATGCCATTGCTGGCAAAGATGCCATAGCTCTCCCTGTAATTGGTGGTCAGCCAGAAACCGTCAACCTTTGAGACACCGTAAGGGCTCCGCGGATAAAAAGGGGTTTTCTCTGTCTGAGGAACTTCGCGCACCTTCCCGAACATCTCAGATGAGGCTGCGAAATAGAGCCTGCAATTAGGAGCCTGGTTATGAAGGGCGGACAACACGTGGCGCGTGCCCGTGATATTCATCTTAAGGGTTGAGAAGCCATCCTCAAATGATTCGTGCACAAAGCTCTGGGCAGCGAGATGATAGCACTCATCAGGCTTGATCTTATTGAATATAGCAATCATATTAGAATAGTCCTCAATGATTCCCTTGTGCAACTTCAGTTGGTCCTCGATATGACTTATCCGACTATACCTTTGGTCATGGCTTTCCGAAGCCACTCTCCTGACAAGCCCGTGCACCTCATAACCCTTATCCAGCAGCAGCTCAGCCAGATAAGAACCGTCCTGGCCAGTGATGCCTGTGATCAAAGCTTTTTTCACCATTTTGGAGTCGGAATTATCATAAATTTATAAGCTTTTCCAATAATCCCTCTAAGAAGCCAATCTCTCAATAAACAAACTTTTTATAAACCATCAGCTTTCCCTTCACCACATGATAAAGGCTTGCGCAATAACTGACAAAGGAATTGAAAAGATAACCCTACTAGAGCTTGGTGAAATCATAAAATCAAAGCCACAAGCCAGCACAGAAGAAGGCGTGATGCTCTTCGAGTGTAAAAACTATGACGAACTCCTAACCTTCTGCTACAAGACCCAAAGCGCGAGGAGAATCATCCTCCTGTTAGGAAGCTATGATTTCAAGAGCCAGGAAGAGCTAATGGCCAAGATCAAGGAGAGCCTGAAAAAAACTGAGCTGACAGAATGGTTTGAGAAGGGCAAGAGCTTCAAGGTGGAATGCGAAAGGATTGGGAAGCACAGCTTCGGAAGCCAGAACATAGAGGAAGATGCGGGCGAGAGGATAATCTTTGCAGCAAAAGAATCACTCGGATTCATGCCGAGCGCCAGCATGAAATCACCTGACACAACATTCTATGTATTCATCAACCAAAGCAAAGCTTATTTTGGAATAGATCTCTGTGGACGAGACCTGAGCAAGAGGAACTACAGGATTTTCAGCGCACCAGGCATCATCAACGCCAACCTCGCCTATGCCTTGGCAAGGATGAGCAGCTATGATCCTGGCAAGAAACAGAAATTCCTGGACCTGTTCTGCAAGTCAGGAGTGGTATGCATAGAGCTGGCCCTTTACGCAACTAACCTAAGCATCAATTACTATTCAAAGGATTTCGCCTTCAAGAAACTGAAACCATTCAAGTCCAAGGACTGGGATGCATTCTTCAAGAAGATAGATGAGAAAAGCAAGCTTAAGAAGCTTGACATCCGCGGCTCAGACCCACTATTGCGCAACCTGGAAGCTTCAAAGAAGAATGCCAAGCTAGCAGGCATTGACAAGCTCATCAGCTTCTCTAAGATAGATGTTGAGTGGCTTGACACCAAGTTCGAGGAGAAAAGCATAGACCTGATAGCGTCAAGGATTCCCTGCCCCAGTAAGCACACAGCAGAAAGCACCATCAAGAAGCTCTACAAGGAATTATTCTACCAGCTCGAGTTCGTGATGAAAAAAGGAGGGCGCATGGCTTTCCTGACAGAGAACACCAGCCTGCTCAAGGAGATGCTAACCAAGGACTTCAAGCTCATCCAAGAAGACGAGCTCTGGTCTGGCGAGCAAAGATTCCAGTTAGTGATCCTGGAGAAGAAATAGATGAAAGATAGATAAGGCATAATAATCTCAAATAGGAATAATAATTTAAATACATGATTATCTCTAGTCTAACTATCAAGAAACTAGGAGGAGGATAGCATGTGTGATATTTGTTCTTCCCCAGAAAAGGTTTACAAGGTAGAAGTAGAAGGCATCATCCTGAATGCGTGCGAGAGGTGCGCATCTTTGGGCAAGATTGTCGGAAAGATAAGGCGTGAAGAGCCTGAGAAGAAAAAGAAGCAGGAGAGAGCTCTCACAGAAGCCAATCTCAAGGCAATAAAATCCACCGAGACCGTGCAGATAATCTCCCCGAACTATTCAGCTATCATCAGGAAAGCAAGGGAAAAGCTTGGCTTGAAGCAGGAAGAGCTGGCTAAGAAGCTGGCTGAAAAGGAAAGCACAATCCACAAACTGGAATCAGGCAGTGCCAAGCCCAACCTAGACCTCGCGAGGAAATTAGAGAGGTTCCTCAAGATAAGCATCATAGAAGAAGTTGAATTGGAAAGCCCAACTGTAGAGGAGAAAAGAAAGCCCTCAGACGGCCTCACTCTCGGAGACCTCATTCATATAAAACAAAAATAATGTATAACGAGCATGGCAAAGAAAAAACAGAGCGAAGCGAGCCCGAAGAAAAGAAACCTCATCATCCTAGCCATAATGCTTTCCATAATACTCTACCTGGCAGGCCTGTTCAGCGGCTTGAGCTTCAGCAAGTTCGTGCAGAAGAACATCGAACAGAAGACAGAGCAGGACATGGCAGTGATAGTTGACTATGTCAAGAACCTTGACTCTGACCTGCAGAGCATCCAGATACAGGAATTATTCGTGAAAAGCTTGAATGAGAACAACACCTGCAGCTTCGCTGATGTGTATTTCTCGCAGGTGAACCAGAACCTCAACTATTTCTGGAAGATACTGCCTGCAAGGCTTGAAGAGTATGAGAGCATGAACCAGCCTTCCAAGGACTATCTTGAGCTCAAAAAACAGTACATCACACTCTCGCTAAGGGCTTGGATAACAGCCAAGAGCAACTATGAGAAATGCAAGACCAAGATCATCCCTGTGCTGTACTTCTACTCCTCTAATTGCACTGAATGCATCCAGCAAGGCGAGGTGCTTGATAATGTTAAGAGCTTCCTGAACAAGGAGAACAAGAGCTTGATAGTCTTCACTGTCGATTACAACTACAAGGAGCCGTCTCTTGACCTCATCAAGAAATATTACCACGTCGAGTATGTGCCCGCCTTGATAATGAATGATGAAGTGTTCCAGGGAAGGCTTTTCACAGAGAACGAGATAATAATGAATATGAACCTTGTGTGAGTGCAAGATGAGAAAAAGAATTACCATGATAATTATGCTCTGCATAGTGCTCATAGCATTCGCCGTATATCTCTCCTTCTCATTGAAAATAACTTCTGACAAGAACCAACTATTCAAGAAGAACTATGAGCAGGGAGATGTGCAAGGAGTCTATTCTGCGCTATTTTTGCAAAGCCCTGCGATACACAACAGGCCCTATATAGGCTTCGAGAATGCTCCTCTCACAATCATAGTGATTGTTGATTTCCAGTCAGAGCTATCAAAGAAGTTCTATGAGGAAAAAATGCCTGAAATCCTGAATAATTATATCAACACAGGCCAGGCCAAGCTTTATCATAAATATTATATATCAAGAGAAGAATTAGAAGGAAGAAAAGGCAGATTTATATACGCCTCTGCATCACGATGCTATAACGAGTTCGCCTTCAACAACACCATTGAGTTCAACAAGGCGCTCTTCAGCACTCCCGAGAGCTCAATTGAGGCATTGGCTGAGGAGTACTCAATCCCAAAGGAAGCATTCATCAGCTGCATAAATAACAATACTTTCCAATCACTATACGAGGACATGCTCGAGACAGACCAGTTCAGCGTACAAAGCCCGAGCATATACCTAGGAGTTAATGGACAAGACAACACCTTGCTGCTAGGCAACCCGAGCACTGAGCTCATACAGAAAAGGATGCGAGTAAAACAAATAAAGGTCGGCATTTAAGATGACACCACAGGAGATATCGTTGCTAATATACAACCTGGCGCTCATACCAGTAGTGTGCGTCTCAATACTATTTCTCCTGATAGCTATCCTCAGCATCTATATGGACTATGACCCTTCTAAAGACAAGAAAGCCAAGAAGCTAAAGCACTTCCCGTTCATTACTGTGCAAGTGCCATGCTTCAATGACCCTGTCGCTGTGAAGTGCATAGATGCCTGCATGAGGTTTGATTATCCTAAAAGCAGATATGAGATAATGATATTGGATGACAGCACAGATGTGAAGACTCAGAGGATGCTTAAGAAATACGCTGCCAATCATCCTGGCTTCATAAGATATGTCCACAGGACCAACAGGAGAGGATACAAAGCAGGAGCCCTCCAGGAAGCCATGCACCTCGTCAGGGGAGAAATCATAGTCATCTTTGACGCTGACTTCTTGCCAGCACGCTATTTCCTGCAGAAAATCGCTGCTCCATTTGAGAACCCTAAAGTAGGCATAGTCCAGTCAAGGCAAGGCTTCAGCAACTACCAGACCAACATCATCTCAAGGTTCGCAGCCTATCTCCTGATGATACACCACGCCATCAACATGCCTGTGAACAACAGGACCAACACAGTGTTCTTCTGCGGAACAGCAGGAGCCATAAGAAAGAAAGCCATCCAAGAAGCAGGGGGATGGACTCCTGGCAGCTTGACAGAAGACACAGACCTGAGCATCAGGATAATCAGCAAAGGCTACAAGACAGTCTACTTGAAATTCGAGACTCCGAGCGAAGTGCCTGTGACACTTGAAGGATTCATAATCCAACAGACCAGATGGACTTACGGTAACATCAGGTCATTCATTGACAACTCAGCCCAGATAATCTACAAGAAAGGGCTCAACCTGAAGCAGAGATTAATGATTGTCTACCTGACCTGCGGCAACCTCATAGCTCCCGCAGTCATAGTCATGACTCTCGCAGGAATCTCAGGATGGTTCCTCGGAGAGCCACAACTGTTCCAGGCTTCCCAGATATTTGAATTCTTCATAAAATTCTTCTACACAGTAGGATTCATCATCATGGCGCTCATAACTTTTTTCAAGCTCAAGAAAGTGCGCGAGTTCCCCCAGCTCCTACTGGCTTGCTTCTCCATAAGCATTGTCCTGGCATTTGCCAACACAGCTGCTGCCTTTAGGGCAGTATTCATGAAGAACAAGCCACTCTTCAAAGCAAGCAAGGACTCATGGATATGCACGCCCAAGCAAGGCAATGTTGATTTCGAGAAGACAAAATAAATGCGGGACGGATCGATGAATCTGCAAACCATATTAAACACCATAATCACAGCCATCTTCTTGCTAATCATATTCTCCTATTATTACCTGCTCATCTTCAAGAAGCAGAAGATTGGCAAGAGCAGGAAAAGATTCTCAGGCATAAGCATCATCATACCAGCCCATAACGAGGAGAAGTACATCGCTGACACTCTCAAATCAGTCCTAGAGGCTGATTTCCCTGGAAAAAAAGAAATCATAGTAGTGGATGACGGAAGCAAGGACAAGACCTACAGGATTGCGCAGCAGATATCCAAGATATCAAAGCAGTCTGCGAAGCAGGTTCCCATCAGGATAATAAGGAAAAAACACACAGGCAAGTCCAACTCAATAAACCAAGCCCTCAAGACAGCCAGGTACGAGTTAGTGGCTGTGGTCGATGCAGACAGCTGCATACACAAGGATGCCTTGATTGAGGCATTGAAATTCCTGGGAGACCCGAAGGTCGCAGCAGTATGCTCCACAGTCAAAGTGAAGAACAGGCACAACTTCATAGGCATGTGGCTGCACATAGAGCAGCTCTACAGCTCCCTGCTAAGGAATCTTTTCTCCAAGGTAAACGTGAACCTGGTAGCTCCTGGTCCTCTGAGCATCTACAAGAAAGAAATTCTTGAGAAGATAGGAGGATTTGAGACTAAGGGATTCTCAGAAGATGTGGATGTAGCACTGCGCCTGATAAAAGCAGGCTACAGGATAGAGTCTGCAGAGAAGAGCGTCTCAGAGACTAATATGCCTGTCAATCCCAAAGGATTTGCCAGGCAAAGGAACAGGTTCGCGAGAGGATGGATAAACATAATGAAGAGACACCTACGCTTGGACCATACCTTCATGCAGATATTCACTCTCCCAATCATGTTCTTCGGCTACCTCCAGTCAGTCATCATGGGATTGATATCTCTCTACAACCTCATAAGCGGCTACATAACCTATTTTGCAGCCAGAGGAATATGGATGAGTACAGGAGTATTGAAATTCTTCTTTGACTGGTTCTCCATCATAGGGATAATTAAGTGGTTCATCCGCATCATCACAGGAGCCTCGCCCCTGACTCTCTTTGACGTGATAGGATTGAGCGCCAGCCTGCTATCCTACCCATTGTTCATAATGGCAATAATCAAGTACGACAAGAAGATAACTCTCTGGCACCTAGTGCCATTGTTCTTCCTATTCCCCTATTGGTTCACCATAATGATATTTTACATCATCAACCTGGGAGAAGTATTCAACAAGGAGCAGAAGAACATCTGGACCAAATGAATGCTCTCATCATTTTAATAAGATTTAAATAAAAAGCAAAAAACCTACGGAGAGAAGAACATGAACCTCAAAAGAACCATCAAACACAGCATCAGGATCTTGTATAATCCTGAACAGGAGTTCGAAGCCCTTAACAACAGGACACTTGAAGAAGTTGTAGAGGATTACATAATCCTTCTTCTTTCCATCAGCGTGCTGGCAGGAGTTGTCAGCCTTGCCTATCAAGCCATATATGCAGCCTACATCAACCTATTCCAAGGTATAGCCATCAATTACCTCAGGCTGCTCAACTATAGCGCAGGCAACTCAGTAAGCCTGTTCTTCTTCTATGCGTTCGCAGGGACCTTCCTGCTGTTCATCATCAGCCTAGTAGTCAAGGCGTTTGTCAAAGGAATCAAGTACACCAAGCTAATCTCAATATTGCTCTACTCTGTCACCCCGCTACTATTATTCTGCTGGATAACACCAGCTTTCTTCCTGCCACTATCAGTATGGTGCATCTTCCTCGCAGTATCTGGTGTGAAGACCTTCAGACGGATAGAAGAGCAGAAGAAAAAACTCATCAGCTCCAAGGCCGGATTGAAAAAAACCAGAAGAAAATGAAATTAGCTCTCTAATTGTTCTGCACATCAATGTTTGTTAATATTAATTATTAATCGCATTCATATCATTCCGGGATGTACTCCCAGAGCTCTATGCCTGCAGTTTTAGAGTATCTGATGAATTTCTCGCTGTTCCTAATCAGGAACCAGAAGCCTCGCTCCCTATCCTCCCAGAAATTCTGCTTAATATCAGGGGTTATCAAGAAATACTTAAATCCTTGTGCCTGGATGATAGGCTCAGCATCTTTCAGCCTGGCGGTGTTGAACAAAGTGTCAGCCACTCCTCTTTTCTCGCGGTAATTAAGGAATAAATAAGAATTAGAATCCAGGAAAACAGTTTTCTCAGAATAGAGCTCCACTAAAAAGCCGCTCTTCTCATCTGACAGGACAAGCCCTTCAGGAAGATCCTTGAGGGCCAGCATGACCTTTTGCATGCTGCTGTCAGGTGGAGACTGGACAAGCAGGCTGACCTGGTTGACCAAGGCGAACACCAAGCTGCACAGCACCAGGATTAGGGTGCCTGTCCTGATGATATCCAATTCCCATTTCCTCTTATAAAAATATACGATGGCATCTACGCAATAGAAGGTGATGATGAAAGTGGCAAATACTCTTGCGATCGTATTGAAGAAAGACAGCCCGAGTAACGCCAGCACTGCCAAGTGCAGAAGCCTCTTATTTTCTTGGATCATCCACAGATGGACAAATCCTATCAGGAAAAGCATCAAGAGGAAAATGTCAAACCCTATATCAGCTCGCAGCACAGACACTATGTTCCTGAACTCAAAAGCATGGAAGCTTAGCATCTTGAGATTATAATTCAGGAAAGGAGCCATCACACCTATTGCCAGTGCAGAGGGTATGAAGGGGATTAGGAGCAGCTTGAGCTTTCGTTTCAAGGCCAGACAGAGCACTAGAATGATAAGGAAGGTAATCAAAAAAGCTGTAAGGCTGCTTAAGGCCAGAAGGAAGAACAAGAGCAGACACATCACAAGCTCATACTTGCTCTTCTTGGCTTTGATGATGAAAAAGATGATTAGCAAGCTAAAAAGGACTATCAAGCCAGCAGCATAGAGCCCTGTGAAAAGCACTATGAAAGCAGGGCTGACTGCCAAGATTATCAGGGAATAGGCTGCATCATCCTTTTTGACTCCTAAAATCAGCAATATCCTGAAGAAAATGAAAGCAGAAAGCAAGCCCAGGACCAAAGGAAAGAAAATGGGTAGAGAATCTGCAGAAACAACTGTAAGCATGAGGGCCAACAGATAATGATATGGATCAGGTGAATAGGGAGTATTCTGGATAGGGTCTTGGCCTATGAAAGGATCAGATTTTATTGTCTGGGCCAGGCGGATATTATAATATGATTCACCTGTGGTCAAAGGGGGATTACCTTGCAGCAATCGTATGCCCACTACGGATGCTAGCACAGCAATGATGAGCAACACTGCAAGCAAGAGTGGCTTGATGCGCGGCTTTTTCTCCTCTCCAAAGATATCTGCGGCCCCCTTGAAGCTTTTCTCCTTGACACGCCTAGCATTCTTGGCTTCTCGGGTTTCTCTTATTGTTCTCTGTTTTTTCTGTTGGCTCATCTAGGTGACCTCGCAGTCTAGGAACTGGTAAATGAGGGCGTCTCTATCGTAGATCAGGTCAAAACATTCGGGGTCTGCATAAAACAGTTGGGTGATATTGTATGATTTCATGCTGTGAGTGGACAAAAAGATGTAACCAACAGAGTAATCGTTGATCAACCTGACTGCTTCTGATTCCAACCTAATGGTGAATAGGTGATTGACATCGTTGTATCTCTGGTCAATGTTTTTTATCAAGATAAAGTTCTGGTCAGCTACATTCTTTCTCTGCGCTACATAGTTGATAAGAAATCCTTCCTCGACCCTACCGAGCACAACAGCATCTTTTTCCGTGTTGTTCCTTATCCATTCAAGCGCCCGGATATCCTGTTGAGGAGGCACACCCAACCTTTCCTCCCTTGTCGACACCACGAACGGAGAGAGGGTTGTGAGAATGAACAAGACTGTTATTGCGAGTATGAACAGTATGGACAGCCTGGGAACCTTGGTCTTAGATATAGACACCAGAATTACCTTGATGGCGTAGGATGAGAGTATTATCAGGTTCAGGCTGAGGAACAAAAGGCCTGCATTGATAGGAATAAGCTTGAGCCAGAGCATTATAAAAGATATTATCGCAAAGCTGATGAAAAGCGTCGCTGCCTGACTCTTGGTCTTGAAGAATACATTATACACAGCATACACCCCTAGGAGCAGGGGAATAACTCCGACAGCGTAGGTGATGCCGAGAAAGCTTATGTCTGAGAAATATGAAGAGAGCAGAGGAGCTGGAATGTTCTGCCAGATGAAGCTTATGCCATGGGTCAAAAAAGCTTTTTTATAGAGCAAGAGATTGAACCATAGCGCTAAAAAGAACATGAAAAGCGCAATCTCGACCTCTTTTTTGCTCAGCTCCTGCTTCCCAAGCCTTACAATGATGAAATAAATTGGCAGACTTATGAAAAGGATGAACACAGAGGCGTGCGTCAAGAGCAGCATCATGGTCAAGATAAGGCTTAAGGTCGGGAAACCTTTCTCATCAATCCGCATGAAAGCGTAACTTAGTAGGAAGATGAGAGGAAGGCTGAGCGAATAGACAGAAGCCTGGTTGAGGGTGGCGTATATGATCGGGACAAAGCCGCAGAAAAAAGCTGCGAGCAAAGCTGCTGTCCTGTTCTTGGTAAGATGTTTCGCGATAAGATAGATAACTAGAGACAAAGAAGCAAAAGCCAGGCTCGGCACGATTTTAGCTGCAAGCTCGAGCGGCATAAAGAATCCAAAACCTGCAAGCACATAATAGAATAGAGGCGGGAATACTATGGTCCTTCCAGAATAGCTCAACGGGTCCTTGAATAAAGGCAGCCCTGTCTGCTGTATGTGCTCTGCCTGACGTAGGGTGTCATAGGCTCCATACTCAAAAGCTCTTTCTGGGAGCACCAGATATAGGCGCGTGCCTAGCACTAACAGGAAAATCAATGCAAGTATCCAATGTTCTCTGGTTATCTTAATCATTTTTTTATCTGCCTTCCTGTCGTCATAATCTAATCATTTCTTTAATCTTCTTTATTTTTTTGCGATGTTCCACATGAACTCAAAATAAGCCCTGAAGCTCTCTGCAAGCGAAGAGTCTGCTATGAGGATAGCCTTAGGGTTCTCCTCCCATATTATTATGGAGACCTTGTTACCATATATATTTGTCGATGTAGGAGCCTTGTTGCCCTTCTTTATGAAGCGTATGTCTGAAAGAGGGATTTTGCTTAGGTATTTCTCTTTTCTTGCGCTCTCATCAAAAAGCATCCTGACCTTTATGCCTTTCTCTACTCTTTCCTTGTCAAAATGCGGAAAATAATATTTGACTATCTCGTCCACATTGACAGCATCGCCAAAGAGAAGCACTTCCTTGCCCTCTTTTATCTGGTCATCAAAGACAGTCTTTATGGCCTGCTTGCCCCTGAAGAACTGCACTTCTTTCTTCTCATCAGAGAATTTTCTGAGCAGGTGGAGCTCTGGAAGGATCTGCTTGATATTATCCTCTCTCTCCTTGAGCATCTCCAAGAGCCTCTCCGGGGCTACAGCCTCGAAATACTTCCTATTATTCGTCTTTATGTAGGAGACCAGCCCTTTCTCTATGAGGCGCTCCACAGCATCATACACGCTTCTCCTGTGGATGCTTGTGTGCTTGGTTATCTCTCCTGCCCTTGAAGAGCCTTTCTCGAGCAAAGACAGATATACTTTGGCCTCTGATTGGGTTAGGCCTGCTTCTTCGAGGAATTTCTGGTTCATGTACATGAGAAAGAGATGGGGATTTATAAATATTATTAATTATGTGGTGAAAGTTATCACCTCAAAAATTTAAATACAAGACAAGCTTTACACACTCAAATAAAGAAAAAAAAACAGTAGGAGGCAATCAAAATGGACATTATCAATACAACACAAAGACCGAGTAAACGCCTGACAAAAAAAATAGGCGAGTGGTATTCGACAGAGCAGCAGAGAAAAGAAGCTGCTCAGACAATGAGAGAGCATGAAGCAGGCAAAGAAGAGCTGACAAGCAAGATCCTGGGCTACATAGACCAGGGTTACACTCCCGTGCCTGGTTCTGAGTACGGAGTTGCAGTGCTTGAGCAGAGCAGCAGGGTAGCCTATGAGGGGCTCTACCAAAGGCTGATTCATGAGCTGGGTCAGAAATATCCTCAATATGCTGGAAAATTCAAGGAAATAGGAGCTAATCTTGAGAGACAGGCACAGGAAGAGCTGGAGCTCAACAGGACTGTTGTGTGCGATGAGAACAGCAAGCTTGAAGCGCTGGTTAAAAGGTCAGAGAAAGCATGGCTCGAGGACAGGAAGACAATCCGACAGGTAGAAGTGGTAATGTATACCTAAAAGGCGTAAAAATTCTTTTTTAGTTTATTTTTTCCTTTATTTCATGGCTGGCTCATGTTCCTAAAATGAACCTCCCAATCGGAGCAGAGCTCCGGGGTATCAGGTGAAAGACCACAATTTTAATTGATGTTTGTCACGACCTTGATTTTTGACGTACTCTTTCATCGCATCAACATCATAACCGTCACCGACGGTATCAATA
>JBGOZE010000032.1:0-13136 GCA_041479965.1 Candidatus Nanoarchaeia archaeon
GAGGAACTCTACGTGTACAAGATCACGTTAGCGAGATGAAAATCATTAATATAGCTAATATAATAAATGATTAACAAAAAACATTTTTAATTTTTCTATTGCAAAAAGGTATAAAGGAAATAAAAGCCAGCAACATAGCCACCCAGCTTCAAGACCTCAACAACGCCTGCTCTTACCATGTCAACAGTCTTGGTGCCTAGGCTTCTCTCCTTATTCTTATTGTAGGAGAACACAAGCTCGCTTCCAGGCACTAGGTCAGCTTCCACAAAATCCCTGCCATAATACCACTTGCTAGCACTGTCAAGAACACTCACTTTCTTCTCAAGACCATCATCCATGAAACCTCACCTTTCAGCCTTTCAAAGCTTTCCTTGGTGTTGGAGTTTAAATAAGTTTTGCTGTAACAACTATTTAATCTATTAAATCATTATTTTGGAAAAATATAAAACCATCAACTATAACCTTATCCTTATGGAAGTATATGCAAAGGGAAAGCGCGGAGTGATATACAAGGATGGCGGGTTGTGCATCAAGGAGAAGAATCCTCGCAGCGCAGTTGACACTCTTGCCAATGAAGCCCAATATTTGCAGTTGCTCAACAAGAAAGGAATAGGCCCTAGATTCATCAAGTACGAGGATGGCAAGCTCTTCAGGCAGTTTGTTGAAGGAATAAGGATTTCTGAATTCTTTGAGCAGGAATATGACAAAGAAAATATACTCTCTGTGATAACGCAAATCCTTGAGCAGTGCAGAGAGATGGACTTAATGGGCATTGACAAGAAAGAATTGACCAATCCATACAAAGACATCCTAATCACAACTGACAACAAGGCTGTGATGATTGACTTCGAGAGGTGCAAGGAGAGCAAGAAGCCCCAAAACCTCACACAGTTCTTGCAGTACATCATCAAGAACAAGCCAACCCTCGAGCCCAAAGGAATAATGATAAACAAGGATGAATTGATAAGGCTCGGCAGAGAGTACAAGGAGAATCCTGATGAGGAAAGTTTTGACAAGATAATAAAATTTATAAGTGAGAAGGAAAGTGAATAAGTAATATCAGCATGGCTATCAACCCAAATGTTTTCAAGGCATACGACGTCAGAGGAGTGTATCCTTCTGAGATCAACGAGGAAGCAGTCAGCAGCATAGCCAAGGCTTTTGCATTTTTCCTGAACGCCAACAAGATAGTCATTGGCAGGGACGCAAGAGCTTCTTCCCCGTCGCTATTCAAGGCAGTAGTCAATGCACTGGTAGAAGTTGGTGTGAGCGTGGTTGACCTGGGCTTGTGCACCACTCCTCTGCTCAACTACGCTGTTGCCAAGAAGCAATATCCTGGAGGAATAATGATAAGCGCATCGCATAATCCTCCAGAGTACAATGCTCTCAAGCTCATACAGCATCCTTGCATCCAACTATCAAGCCCCGGAGGCATGGATGATGTCAAGAGGCTGGTCCTTAACCCTGCTGTGACAAGCGAAGTCCAAAGAGACAAGGGCGTAATCAATTCTCTCGACATCCTGGGCGAGTATGTTGATGAGGTTGTCCAGGAATTCAGCAGCCTAAAAGGGCTCACTGTTGTTGTTGACTATGGCAATGGAATGGGAAGCATAACTGCCAAGCCAGTGTTTGAGAGGATGGAAATGAAAGTCATCCCATTGTACGAGGAGATTGATGGAACTTATCCTAATCACCCTGCTAATCCTGCAGAGGAGAAGAACCTTGAGGAGCTCAAGAAGAAAGTCACCATGATGAAGGCAGATGCAGGCATTGCTTTTGACGGCGACGCTGACAGGGCTTTCATCATTGATGACACAGGCAAGGTTATACCTTCTGATATAACCATGGCATTATTAGTCCCCTATGAACTCAAAGGAAGGAGCGACAAGAGAGTTTATTATGACTTGAGGGCTAGCAAGATACTTTCTGAGACCATAAAGAAGAACAGGGGACAGGCTATCATGGTGAGAGTAGGCAACCCGTTCTACAAGGAGAAACTAATTAAGGAAGGAGGAGTTTTCGGAGGAGAACTGGCAGGCCACATCATGTTCCAAGACCATTACTGCATTGATGATGGGCTCTACGCCTCGCTCAAGGTGCTGGAAGTATTGAGCGAGAGCAAGAAAAAGCTTTCTGAACTAGTCAAGCCCCTCCTCAAGTATTATCACAGCCCAGAGATCAACATCAAGGTAGAGAATGCTGATGCAATCCTAGAGAAAGCCAAGGATGCTTTCAAGGACGGAAAGCTCAATGAGATGGACGGAATACTCATAAACTATCCTGACTGGTGGTTCAATCTCAGGAAGAGCAACACAGAGCCATTGGTGAGGCTGAGAGTTGAGGCTGACACCAAGGAGAAGCTTGAGGAGATGAAAGATAAGCTGCTCAAGATTATCAGCCAGTAAAAAAAAGCATGAGGCCAGATGATGAGAACGAAAAAACAAGACGAGAACAAGGAAGAAGCTATTAATGGCATAGTTGACATGCTGAAAAAGGCAAGGAAGGATATGAGAGCCAACCTGCCGTTGATTCGGGATGATGTAGAGGAGATCATCACATTAAAATCAAGGAACGGAGCAAGGATAGAGCAGACCCTTGACACCTTGCTGGGCTGCATGCAGATGGGAGTTGGGGAGCGGGAGTTCAACATGCTCAACAATTATTATGCTGGCGTGAGCAAGAAAGGATATGAGTTCTATAAGAAGGAATATGACGAGTTGTATAATAATAAGTGAATGTTCACCTATTCTCATTCATCATCGAACTTGCCCCAGTCCTCAATCTCCTCAGAAGTCCACTCATAGGATTTGTTGTCCACCAGGAACTCAAGGTGGGGCTTTCTGCCAGAATCAATTAATTCCTTCTGCAGCCTCATGACATTGATCATGGAAACAATTATTGAATCCTTTATGTGCTGGTGGTCAGGCTCATACTTGGGTATGATCATGCCTTGCTCTGCGAGCAATTGGTCAAGCACTTTCTTGTCCCTGAACCTGGGCTCTTTCAAGACATTGAGTGAGTGCTGCTTGAAAAACCTCACGTTCTTGACTATGTACTCGAAAAGATTAGGCTTGCCATAAATCTTCTCAGGAGTAGAATAAGCCCAGTTGAGTGAGCCAGCTATTGTTTTGAGCTTGACATAGGCCTGGCTTATGCCTCTCTCTATCACTTCGTCCTGCCTTATCTTTGGGAACATGAAATCTCCAAAAAGAACTTTGGTATGCTTAAGGAATTCTCTTGAGTCATGCAAGAACCTTATGTGCCTGACAAGGTAGTCCTCTGAGTCAGGCATCAAGTGGATTCCTATGTGCTTTGCGCCCTCTGGCAGATCAGCATCATCCTTTCCACCCCACTCAACAACTTTTCCGTCAATGACATAGGGCTTAGTGCCTTTCAGGGCTTGATGAGCTTTTCTTACATCCCTGACTCTCACCCAGTTATCAAAGTCAGAGTATTCCTCAGGATTGTCTGTCCTGGCTGCTGAGCCATAAAGCAACACTCCTACCAAACTGTCTCCTAATTTCTCTTTGAGCCATTCAACATAAGGATATTTGGCTGAGAGTTCCTTGGGCGAGACCTCAACCTTTCTCATCCGACGAGGATATTTTCTCCTGCCAACAGGCACTTCGAGCATGTAATCTATGAAAGTCATCTTCATCCTTGAAAGAGCATCGTCCCAGTTCTCCTCCTTGGTAAGGTCTCCGAATTGCAAAGGATATTCTCTTTCTTCAAGGTGATTGTAAAGCCTGCCGATCATATAGAGCCTGTTTGCAAGGTGAGCCTTGTTAACCACAGTTCCTATCTCACGCCTGGAATTGATGATGGCAGCATCAATGGTCGCAGCCTTTGAGTCAATCTCTGTCTGCAACTGCAAAAGCACCCTCTCAGCCTCAGGAATCCAATGCTCACCAATATCAAAATACTTCTCAAGCAATTCGCTGGGCATCCTGTGGGTTATCCTCCTGAAAGTAGTAGGGATGTAATCCCTGAATCCCTTGATGACGTCAATGCACCAGGGATTAGAGAGAGTGTCCTGGTCAGAGCCTGCCAATAATTCCTTGATCTCATCAAAAGATGGGATCGTGTCAAATACTACGGGCCTGACATACTTGAAGGTCTGCTCATAGGGCAGCCCAGGCACCTGGTAGTTAGGGCCAATCATCTCAAACAATATCTTTGCCATGAGAAATCACATCTCACCTCATATTTGCATCATGGAAAATGCTAAGGGTATATAAAGATTATTGGGGAAAGAAAGCACCACAGAATAACCTGAGAAAAAGGAATTAAAAACAGCAATATTTTTAAACCCCTGCAGTTTCTTTGCCCTGGAGAGAGAAAAGAGCGCGCGAAACTGACCGTTTTTGAAGAAATAGTCAATTACAGAATAAGTCAATCAATATCAAGTGCTTTTTTTCTCCGACGGTCAACAACAAGGGGTTTATGCAGAGGATGAACAACCCTGATAATAAAAGCAAAGCCAAGGCAAAGCCAGCGGCAGCTCGTCTGAAGCCTAGCGAACGCGACAAGGAGCGCTACGTGGCCTATGAGATTGCCAGCGCAGGGCAGCTTGCAAGGGATGCTGACAGACAATTGGTGGAGCAGATGAGAATGCTCTTGGGCATATTCATGGCTCCCAAAGCCAATGTGACAAGCATGAAATACAATCCTGAGAAGCAAAGGGGAGTGCTGCGCATCAACCGCAAGTTCGTTGACTGCATGAGGACATGCTTTGCCATGATAAAGAAACTGAATGGCCAAGAAGTCCAGATAAATACGATAAAGACCAGTGGCATGATACATAAGGTAAAAGATTATATTTATCAAGAATAAGTAACTTACCGAATCAATGACAGAAAACAACAAAATAATAGAAAGCAAAGTTGAGGTGGTATAAAATGCAATCAATACAACATCAAATGATGGGTTATGACAGAGCGATCACCATGTTCAGCCCTGACGGAAGGCTGCTCCAGGTAGAGTACGCCAAGAAGACTGTCAGGCTTGGAAACACAGCCATAGGCATGGTGTGCAAGGACGGAGTCCTGCTCGTGACTGACAAGAGGATTGTGGACAAGCTCGTAGTGCCGGAGGCGATTGAGAAGATATTCAAGATAGACGACCACCTCATGGCCACTGCTGCAGGAATACTTAGCGACGCCAGGGTACTGGTAGAGCAAGGACAAGTAAGGGCTCAGCAGCACAGACTGACATATGACACTCCAGTGGATGCAATCACTGTTGTCAAGCACATCTGCGACTTGAAGCAGTTGTGCACCCAGTCAGGAGGGCTTAGGCCTTTCGGAGTATCATTATTAATAGCTGGAATTGATGAGGGCGGCAAGAAGCTCTTTGAGACAGACCCTACAGGCATATTCTACCAGTACAAAGCAACTGTGATTGGCGAAGGAGAGCCTGACATCGAGGAAATCCTGTACAAGGAGTACAAGGACAACATGACCATCGAGGAAGGATTGAAGCTGTGCATCAAAGCACTCAAGAAAGTGCTTGACACCAACTTCAACGCAGAAAGGATAGACGCTGCCTACATCGACGAGAAAGATAAGACCATGGTAAAAGTTTCCAAGGAAAAGATAAAAAAGCTGCTCTAAGAAGGTGAACCAGATGAAAGCCCAGACCTTTGACCAGGAAAAAATAAGCATTAACGTCGCAAGGCTCAAGACTCACGGAGAGAACTTTGAGATTGTTATTGATCCTGAGAAAGCAATAAAGTTCAGGCATGGCGAAGGCGATATAAGGGAAGCCTTGAAAGCAGAAAAGATTTTCCACGAAGCAATAAGAGGGGATTTTGCCAGCGAGGAAAAATTAAAAGAAGTTTTCAAGACAGATGATGCTTTGAAGATTGCTGAGCAAATACTAAAGGAAGGAAGCATCCAGATTAATGATGAGTACAGGGACAAGCTGAGGAACGAGGCCAAGAAGCATTTTATTGAGATACTGCTGCGCAACGGAGTTGATGCTGAGACAGGCACGGCGCTGACAGCGACGAGAATCAGCAATGCCATGAACGAAGCCAAGGTCCATCTTGACGTCTTCAATAAAGTAGAGCCTCAGGTTGACGAGGTCGTGGTCAAGCTCAAGCCAGTTTTGAAGATAAGCTTTGAGAAAAAAATCCTTAACATAAGGATTCCTGCACTTAATGCAGGCAAGCTTTACGGAGTTGTTGCTCACAGAGGAAAGATTATTGATGAAGCCTGGCTTAGTGACGGCTCATGGAGTGCAAAAGTAGAGTGCGTTCCTGGCGCAGTTGCTGTATTAATGGACGAGCTTAAGAGCAAGACTCACGGAGACGTGGAGATAACGATAGAACAGACTAAAAGGAGATAATATTCAAATATAAAAGGTGAAAAGATATATGACAGAAGGAAAATTGTTAGTGAAAGACAAAGACGTAGTTGTTCCAGGCGAAGTGCTGGCAACTGGCATGAGTTACCTGCCAGGCAACGGCACCTACAGGCTCAATGACAACATCATGAGCAACCGCCTAGGATTGTTAGTGATAGACGGCAAAGTACTGAAATCATTGCCATTGACAGGAAGATACCTGCCCAAGAGATATGACACAGTCATCGGAAAAGTGATTGATATCTTGATGAGCGGCTGGAGATTGGAGATAAACAGCCCTTACTCAGCAGTGCTTCCCCTCAAGGATGCGAGCTTCAACTACATCCCTAAAGGAGCAGACCTCACCAAGTATTTTGAGCTTGATGATCACGTGGTAGCCAAGATTACCAATGTCACGAGCCAGAACCTGATTGATGTGACTTGCAAAGGCCCTGGCCTTTTCAAGCTTAGAGGAGGAAGGATTATCTATGTGAACACCAACAAGGTGCCAAGGATTATAGGCAAGAAAGGCTCAATGGTCTCCATGATAAAGAAAGCCACTGACTGCAAAATCATTGTTGGCCAGAACGGAGCAGCCTGGATTAGCGGAGAGCCCCAGATGGAGGTGATAACCCTCAATGCTATCAAGATGATAGAGGAGCAATCCCACACCAGCGGGCTCACAGACAAAGTCCAAGCATACCTTGAGAAAGCGACTGGAAGGAAGCTGGACATGACTGCAGAGGTCGCTGAGATAGGCGAAGAAGTAAGGAATGATAGTGAAGAACAATATAGAGAGTGATTATTATGAATAGCAAATATACGCAAAGAGAGAATGGAAGAGGATTCAACGAGACCAGGCCAATAGAGGCCAAGGCAGGAGTCATCAAGAAGGCTGATGGAAGCGCTTTCTTCAGGATAGGAAAAACAACTGCCTACGCAGCTGTCTACGGCCCAAGAGAGATGCATCCCAAGCACATGCAGGACCCAAAGACTGGAGTGCTCAGGTGCAACTACAACATGATGCCTTTCAGCACAGACGAAAGGGTCAGGCCAGGGCCTAGCAGGAGGAGCAAGGAGATAAGCATGGTCACAGAGAAAGCATTGCTGCCAGTGCTCAGCATTGCAGAATACCCTAATGCTGTGGTCGATGTTTTCATCGAGCTGACAGAGACTGATGCTGGATCAAGGTGCGCAGGCATATGCGCAGCAAGCATAGCTCTTGCAGACGCAGGACTAGTCATGAAGGACATGGTCGCTGCTGTGAGCTGCGGAGTGATAGACCACCAGGCAGTAGTTGACCTGGACGGGCCAGAAGAGCATTTGCACGACCTTGATGTAGCTGACATACCAATTGCAATGGTTCCAAGCACAGAAGAGATAACATTGCTCCAGATGGATGGAAAAGTCTCAAAGGAAGAGCTTTTGAAAGCCATTGAGAATGTTAAGCCTGTGCTCAAGCAGATAGCTGAGACCCAGAGAAAGGCATTGAAAGACAAGTACAAATAAGGTGATTATCATGAATAGAGATTTGAAAACACACATCAACGAGTCGCTGAAAAAAGGCATAAGGCTCGACGGAAGGAAGAAAGAAGAGTTCAGGGAGCTCGAGATAAAGGTAGGAGTAGTGGCTACTGCAGAAGGAAGCGCTTTTGTCAGGTGCGGAGACACAGAAGTCATCGCAGGAGTCAAGCTCAATGTAGGAGCGCCTTATCCTGATTCCCAGGACGAAGGGACCATGATGGTAGGAAGCGAACTATTACCACTGTCTAATCCCGCTTTTGAGAGAGGGCCACCGGGAATAGACGCAATCGAAATAGCAAGAGTGATTGACAGAGGAATAAGGGAAGGAAAAGCCATTGACACCAAGAAGCTGTGCGTAAGGAAAGGAGAGCTTGTATGGACTGTCATGATTGATATCCTGCCATTGAACCACGACGGAAACCTGCTTGACATCGGAGGAATCGCAGCTCTCGCAGCCATCAAGAACACCAAGATGCTCGAGATAGCGAATGACAAGATAGTCATAGGCAAGAGGACTGACGAGAAATTGCCTGTGACAAGCATGCCGTTGCCCGTAACTGTACTCAAGATAGGAGACAACTTAATAGTAGACCCTACTGACTCAGAAGAGGAAGTGCTTGACGCCAGGCTAACTGTGAGCGTGTTAGAGGACAACACCTTGTGCGCCATGCAAAAAGGAGGAGACTCTCCTCTCACCACAAAAGATATAAATGAGATGATAGACCTCGCCATCAAGAAGAGCCAGGAATTGAGGAAAAAGCTCGAGGAGGCACTGTAAAATGAGCGTCGACATCACGCCCTTAGCAGATGAGGAATACACCAAGTATGAGAGGGCCAGATTGATAGGCTCAAGGGCACTACAGATAAGCATGGGAGCTCCTTTCCTAGTCAAGCTCACACCCAAGCAGCTCGAAGAAGTAAGGTACAATCCTGTAGAGATAGCCAAGCTGGAATTCGAAGCAGGAGTCCTGCCCATAACAGTCAAGAGGATGCAGCCTCACGAGCGCTAAGAACATAAAATTTTTTCTATTATCTTATTTCTTCTTAGCCCAGAAAGCATCAGCCTCTTTCTCAAGCTTCTCAAGCCTGTCATAATAATCAGGGAACTCATTGAGATGAGCCAAAGCGATCTTGCCAGTCAACAAAGAGTCATCGCTCGTGACATTGGTCGCAGGGCTTCTCAAGCCGTGCTCCAACTCAACATCCAAGCCACTCCTGAACTGGTCAACATCAAACTTATCCCACTTGATGCCAAGCTTGTCACCAATCTCCTTTGCCTCTTTTGCAGAGAAATTCTTTTTAGCCATACAGCACCTCACTTATCACTAGCCTCAAGAGCTTCCAAAGCCACCAACTTCTTGCCTGACAATAATTCGAGAGAAGCACCGCCGCCGCTGCTTATGAAAGTGAAATTCTTGTCAAAGCCGAACTTATGGATCAAGTCAGCAGTGTCTCCTCCGCCAACAATCTTGGTACAAGCAAGCTCACCCAGGAACTTAGCGATATCAATAGTGGCTTTGTCAAAAGGCTTTTTCTCATAATAACCCAGAGGCCCATTCCAGATTATTGTGGAAGCATTCCTCAACTCCTTCTTGAACTGGGCAAGGCTCTGCTCGCCAATATCCAGGCCTAGAGTGCCTTTGGGGATCTGGTCATAATTCACTGTCCTGATGCCTTCAGTCAAGCTAGGATTAGCGATGACAACATCCTTAGGAAGGACTAATTTCTCATTGTTAAGCATTATCTTGGCATTCACAATATAATCATTGTCGCACAAGCTGTTGCCAATCTCCAAGCCCTTGGCAGAATAGAAAGTGAAAATCATTGCTCCGCCAATCAACACCTTGTCAGCCTGAACCAGCATCTTTTGTATGATAGGAATCTTAGTCTTAAGCTTAGCGCCTCCAAGGATAGCCACGATAGGATGCTGCATCTTAGAGATGTCAAGGTTCTCAAGCTCCTTCTCAACCTGCAAGCCAACACACCCAGGCAAATATTTTGTGATTGCATGCATGCTGGCATGAGCCCTATGACAAGTAGCAAAAGCATTATTGACGTAAATGTCAGCGTAACTGGCAAGAGTCTTTGCAAAAGCATCATCATTCTTCTCTTCTTCAGCATGGAACCTGAGATTCTCTAAAAGAACAATCTTCTCATTAGCCAAAGCATTCATTTTGATGTTGATGCAATCCTTTGTCTTATACAAGTTCTTGCCGATAAGCTTCATAAGCCTGGCACCGACCTTGTCCATCTTCAGATTATTCACAACCTTTCCCTCAGGCGAGTCCATGTGGCCCATTATTATAACCTGCTTGGCACCCTTCTTCAGGATGTATTTGATTGTTGGAACAGCCATCTTCAAGCGGAAATCATCAGTGATGTCGCCAGTCTTTTCATCAATAGGAACATCCAAGTCAGCTCTCAATAGAACACGCTTATCCTTCAAAACCATTTCTTTTAAAGTCTTCATGGTAAGAGAAGAAAAAATACTGGTTGTATAAAAAAGTTGCGGAAAAAAACTTTTAAAAATAATTGATTCAGATTTTTTCTTCTAAGACTTAGAACTATTCCTAGCCCTCGGAGGCCCGTGCTCGCCGAAATGAGGCATCTTAAGTATCGCGAAGGCTACAAGGGTTGCCATGATGCTCACCATGTACCATCCAAAGCCAATAGCCATGCCGATGGCTGCAGACATCCAGATGCTGGCTGCAGTTGTGACCCCGTAGATTGAACCTTTGTGCTGCATTATGATGCCTGCCCCTAAGAATCCTATGCCTGTGACTATGTTAGCAGCAATCCTGCTAGTTGAATTAGGGTCAAAGTAGAGTGAGAGCATAGTGAAAAGCATTGAGCCAGTGCATACTAAGGTGTGAGTCCTCACTCCTGCAGGCTTCTCCCTTGAGCCTCTCTCAAAGCCTATTAAGAATCCAGCTAGGAATGTGAAGACAAATCCTATGAGGAACTGGACTTCAATAGCCAGGGTTGATACATCTGCCATGATAAAAACATTAATCATTAAGGTTTAAAAAGGTTCGCTACCACTACTAAATTAAACCAACAGCGTAACCTTTAAATAACCATCTTATTTACACACTAATATGGAATCAGAATATTCGAACAGAAACCCGACCCTTAAAGAAAGAATCAAGGCAGCTTACCAGAGCATACCAGTGCCAATGCTTATTTTCAGAAAGGTCCGCATACACGACCCTAATGATGAATTAGACTACATCCATAACTTCCACCCAGTTCCGCATCACTCTGTCAAGCTTGTCAAGATAAAAGATTTTGGAGAGGAGCACAGGAAGAACAAGGAAGCAAGGGATTATTTCAGGGAGCGCTATTACAGGCTCATAGAAGAAGAATATGATAGGAGAGTAGGCAGGATTTATCCTCTCCAAAGCTTTGAAGTAAGGCAAGTCCTCGAAAAGTTCAAGAAGGTACGAGAAGAAGGAAGAAGATTAATGAAAAATAAAGCAGAGCGGCAAAATTCTGACATAACAGACAAGCTATAACTGCGCAACTTCTAAAAAAAGCATAAAAATCAATAACATAGTAACAGCAAAATTCCTGAAAGGAATTTTGGGGAATCCTTCAAACAAGGATTTTGATGACATCTATCATCCTGCATGAATATCCCCATTCGTTGTCATACCATCCGACGACCTTGACGAATCTCTTGTCAATCACATTGGTCAGTTCAGAGTCAAAGATGCACGAGTGAGGGTTATGGATTATGTCGACAGACACAATAGGGTCTTCTGTGTACTGCAGAACGCCCTTCAAGTGATAATCAGCTACGCTCTTGAAAAGAGCATTGATCTCCTCGATGGTGGCGTCTTTCTTGAGCTCGCACGTGAAATCAACTATTGAGCCGTCAGGAACAGGAACCCTGAATGACACTCCATCAAGCTTGCCCTTGAGCTCAGGTATGACTTCTCCGACTGTCCTGGCAGCTCCTGTTGTTGTAGGGATGATTGACACTGCTGCGCTCCTTGCCCTCCTGAAATCCTTGTGAGGAGCATCAACCAGTCTCTGGTCTGCTGTGTAGGCGTGAATGGTGTTCATGAATCCGTGCACAATCCCATAATTATCATTCAAGACCTTGACTATGGGAGCGAGGCAGTTAGTGGTGCAGCTAGCATTGCTTATGATGTGATGCTTTTCCTTATCATAGAGGTGCTCATTCACTCCTTTGACAATTGTGATGTCCATTCCTTTGCCAGGAGCGCTTATAAGAACCTTCTTGGCGCCTGCTCTCAAGTGCTTCTCTGCTCCTGCCCTGTCTGTGAAGAAACCAGTGCTCTCCACTACCACGTCAACATTCATGCCCCTCCAGGGAAGCTTCTCAGGGTCTTTCTCAGCAATCACACTGATGAACTTGCCGTTCACAAATATGCCTTCATTGTTATAGCCTATTTCTCCTGGGAATCTTCCGTGCACAGAATCATACTTTAATAAATGAGCAAGGGTTTTAGTGTCAACTAAATCATTGATTGCTACCCATTCAATAGCAGGGTCATTGAATCCTGCATAGAAAACCATCCTTCCTATACGGCCAAATCCATTAATAGCAACGCGTACCACAATCCCACCTCTTATTTTAATCTGATAATAAACTCTTGATTATTAAGGGTAATCACACGCTGTTTTTGAAGTTTTCGTTAGTCTCTTTCCAGACCTCTTCCAAGGTTACCAGCTTGTTCCTGATGAGAACATTGGTGACAGCTTCCAGCCGGGCTCTTGTGAGGGCTATCTTGTACATGTTAATCAAGAGCAGCTCCTTGATCTCCTGCTCTGACAAGTCCTTTATCTCCTTCTCAAAAAGCCTAGAATTATGATTACCAGCAAAAACAGCCTTAGCTTTGCTCACCGCTTTCTTCCTGCTCACCATCCCGAACAGCCAACAATAATCTGGATTTATAAATTTATTGATAGTGCAATCATTAAAAGGCATCAAATCACAGAAGGGTTCTGGAGCGCGCACGAGCCTGCGGGCAAGAACACTTGATTTTTTAGTTTGATGGTCCGGAACGCAAGGAAAAGCCCTGCCGGCTTGAGGCTGGAGAGCAAGGGCAAAAAACCTAGTTTATAGAAGAGGAAATGTCCTTGCCAGTGAAGAAGTTGATAGTTGATTCCAAAGCCAAAATATAGTTCCCGAAAGAAACCAAGCTAAGCTTCGCCCTGTACTCCTGCTCAGACTTGCACTCCTGCTTCAAAGTCTTAGGAGGACCAAAGCGATCAAGAAATTCCACAGCAACATTAAC
>JBGOZE010000033.1:0-13017 GCA_041479965.1 Candidatus Nanoarchaeia archaeon
CCGCTAACAACAGAAAGGACGAACTCTGTCTTTTGCTTGTCGCGAAACTCAATGGTGGACATTGCCATGTACCTGTTAAACGCCAGGTCAACATTATTGATGTTCTCAATCTTTTCTGCGAGGTCATCGCTCAAAGGATTAGGCGCCCCTGCCCCCGGCATCCCTGTCATGGCCATAGTGGCTGCCTGGACGCTTAGCATATCTGTTCCTAGAAACCCGAACTGGGAATTTATGGCTGTCTTTAGGCCTTCTCCCAAACCTATGAGAGCTACCACAGCAGCTATGCCTATGAATATGCCTATCATGGTGAGATAGGTCCTGAGCCTTCGCTTAGTCAGGCTTCTTATAGCTAAGCTGATATAGTCCTTAAACATGCTGCAAAAAAGAGCAAGTTCTTTTTACCCTTAATCTCATTCCTTTCTTTTCTTGCTCTTCTTTATCCTTCTGTAGATCAAAATTCCTGCGACCACAATGATAGCGACAATCAGGATGGCCGGAAGAGGCGAGGCGCTGCCATTAGTCCTTTGCTTCAGCTCTGCCCCTGAGAATAATTTCAACTCAAGAGGGATTTCTTTCACGAACAACTGGCCGTTGGCATCCCTGTACTCAACATGCAAAGGCAGGGTTACCTTGCTCTCAGCATCTTTGCTCACCATTATAGTATACTCTGCTGTCTCATAGTCATCAGAATCAAGCTTGCCGATGTAAACTTCAGGATTAGATAATAGTGTGAAATCATCATTTTCAGCCAGTTTGACATCAAGGAATTTTATATCACTGAATCCCTTGTTCACGAGCTTGATCTCCACGTTTCCCTTTGCGCCTGCGCTGTATACCTCTGTCTTGTCAATATTGACTGTGAGGTCAGGCTCGGACTCAACCAGCCAGCCAACTATTCCTTCCCTGCTGAAATCAGCTCCAGATGAGTCTGAATATGTGAGGGTGTAAGGCACCTTGTAGACCTTTGACTCCGCATCAGCGTCTGTGAAGATATTGAAAGTTATCTCTGCTTTTTGCCCTGCCTGCAAGTTCTTGAGAGTCTGCTCATTGCCTGAGCCGATAGGTGTGAAAGGCAGCTCTCTGTAGGTCACTGCTGTGGCAGTTGTTACTTCAGTCAAAATGCCTATGTTAAGCTTGATGTCCATCAGCGGATTATCTGCGAGATTCTCCAATACAAAGGTCACCTTGGTCTCAGTCCCAGGCACTATCTTCGCCGGGTATGTCTTTATCTGGTTGATAGCCAGCACAGCTCCTCTTGATTGCACAGAGACAGTGAAGTCTCCTGATCTGGTCCATGTGCCCTGATTGATCCGGTACCAGAACTCAATCGTGTTATCTCCTGTCGCAGCGCCGGTGTCAACTAGTAGCTTCCACTTCTCATTTACGCCAACATCCCCTGTCTGGTAGCCTGTCAGGGTGCCGATGTTCTTCATTTCAGATTCTTGCCCGTAAAATGAGAAGGGGTACTCGGGCACCAGCTTTATTTCAACATTGGAAGCAGGCCCAGAGCCTTCGTTCTCTATCCTGAATCTGACATCCACTGTGTTTCCTGGGGCAACAGGGTCAGGTTCCTGATTGATCATAGTTACTGTCATCTGCGGGAAAGAAGCCTCAGCGCTCACTGTTCCAGCCAGCCAAACCATTGCTGCCAATGCTATCATTACCATAATCCATGTCTTGCTTTGAATACTCTTTTCTTTCATCATTTTTTTTTCACCTTTGATTCTTGTTTTAATGTATTATTTTATTTGATATTTTGTCTTTAATGACTATGATCTGTACTTCCCTTGAGGCTCTTGACTATCTTCCCGTCCTTCAGGTATTCTATTCTGTCAGCTTTCTTGGCCACATCCTCGTTGTGGGTGACCATGATGATGGTCTTCCCTTCTTCTATGTGAAGCTTCTGGAGAAAATCGAGCACTGTGCTTCCTGTCTTGGAGTCCAGGTTGCCTGTTGGCTCGTCTGCAAGTATGACTTCTGGATTGTTGGAAAGCGACCTAGCGATGGCTACTCTCTGCTGCTGGCCTCCTGAGAGTTCATTGGGCTGGTGGTCCATCCTGTCTCCCAAGCCAACCATCTCAAGCAGTTTCTTTGCTTTCTCTGTCCTTTCACTCCTGGGCACGTTCTGGAATATCATGGGTAGCATGACGTTCTCCAGGGCTGTGAGTGTGGGTATGAGGTTGAACTGCTGGAAGATGAATCCGATCTTCCTGCCTCTTATCTGCGCCAGGTTAGACTCGCTCATCTTGGAGATGTCCTTGCCATCCAGGAGGATGGCTCCTTTGGTGGGTATGTCAAGGCAGCCAATCATGTTCATGGCTGTGCTCTTGCCAGAGCCCGATGGCCCCATTATCGAGACGAACTCTCCTGATTTCACAGCCAGGTCAAGCCCGCTCAAAGCTATCACTTGCACATCTCCCATCTGATAGATCTTCCACACATCCTTAAGCTCAATGATTGGTTTGTTTGTCTTGGCCATGGTTATTCTCACTTGTTCAATTCGTCAGTTTTCTTTATTATCTCCTTTATCAGCACCTCTAGCTTCAGGGTTTGCTTATAAAGGTTTTCCAGCAGCTTGATTTTCTTTTTGTCATCTTCGCTTTTCACCTTTCCCTTGTATTTTTCTATCAGAAGGGGAAGCTTTTCCTTGATGGTCCTGATGAACGGCTCGTGCTGAGAGACAAAATGCCTTTTGGTGCTTTCCAAGAAGTCCTTTTCCATGTAGACAAAAATTTTTTTGCTGCCGGGCTTACGTGTTTTTTTCAGGAGGCCTATATGCTCCAGGAATTTTATCTTGTTGCACACTGTGGCAAGGCTGTAGCCAGTCTTTTTGGCTAATTCTTCCATAGGGATTGCCTCGGATTCAAGATACAGGTTGTAGAATATGACCTTGTTTGTATTGTCCATTCCCTCCATTTCAAGCCCGCACATGAATTCAATGGCTTCCTTCTCAAGCTCGCCCATTTTAACACCTATTTTTACTATTTTTAGTATTTCATGAAAGTTATGAATGTTCTATTTATAAATATTATGGTGGTCAGCTCTTTCCAAAAAATATTTATAGAGGTGGATCCTAAGCAGTGTCATCAAAAGAGGTGATGTTCGCGTGGTAGATGCGAAAAAAGCATTGGCAGATGTCCCTGAGTCCCGTCTTGCCTTCTGGTTCACCAATGGCACCATAGCCAAGAACCTTTACGAGTTTGTCAGCGCCATAGAAAGCTGTGATGCTGGTGTCTTCACTTATCATGCTAATAACGAGAAGAATGATTTCTACAATTGGATACTCAACGTGCTTGGAGACGAGGTCCTGGCCAAGAGAGTCAAGAAAGAGTATGACCAGAAAAGCTTCGCCAAGAAGATAAGGCGAAGGATAAGGGAGCTCGAGAAGCTGTGAGCCCTGTTTTCTGATGGCTTAGCTAGAGCCACAGTATTGTGCGCAGTAGCTGCAATCATGACCTTTCAGCATATAGCAGCTGTCTTCTTCCCCTATCAAGTTGGTGAAGGAGCAGCACTTATTGAGGTCTGCGCGGTTGAGCTCGATAATGTCCTCTTCAAGGACAGGTTCTTTCTCTGGAGTCTTGACTGAGAAGCCGATGATGCCACCGCGAAGCTGAAGCATGACGAGCATACAAACATTCAGCAAGAGAGTCAATATCAGAAAGACCATTATAAGCACACTAGTTTTATTCTCCATACCTGAACCCTCGATCTTCTGAGGGAGCACAGAAACAAAAATGCTTATCTCCAGGATGAGTATTAAGGCAGATGCTGCAAGCAGCATTATGGTTAATGTCCGATTGTCTGTGGTCAGTTGCCCTTGCCACTCTCTTTATTGTCCTTATCTTCGCTTGCCTTATTATCCCCTTCTTTTTCTTCGCACTCAATCTCCCACGAGGTCTTTCTCAAGCCTTCTATCTTGTCCAACACTTTCTTGTCATGATTCTTTTTTGACTCATGCTCTATAATTTCCCTGACAATTCCGATGTCTGAGTGGATGCTGGAGAGCAGCAAGTCGCTTTTCCATTCCAGATTATGGGCTTTCATGCTCCTGATGAGCTCAAGCATCTTGTTAAGTGAGAGCTGGATGCTGTTGAGCAATAGCTCAAGCCTGAAGACATCTATCTTCTTGTAATAATATTTCTCGCTCTTGGCAGGCATGATAAGGTTCTTTATGTTGGCTAACGTAGCATCCAGGCCTGAGAAGACTATCCATAGGTCTCTGACCTCTCTAGGCTTTATCACTCCGCTCTCAATCTTCTCGATTATCCTGTTGGAATCAGACCTGAAAAGGTAGAGACCGCTTCTCATCCTGTCAATGATCTCCTCGTAGCTGATATCATAGACTTCCTCGAGAATTCTCTCCTGCTTGATGCCGATGAGCTTGGAGATGACCAAACCCCATATGATAAGACCGATGACTACTTCTCCTGCTGCAAATAATTTGCTAAACGCCCCGACTGGAGCGATGTCTCCATAGCCCAGGGTGGTCGCTGTTATGAATGAGAAATAGATGCTGTTGAGCAGGCCCGTGGCATTAGGCTCAATGACCTCGTTCCTGTACATCAAGGAATTGCTAAATCCCCATGAAAGCACAAAGTAAATGCCTGCGAAGAGCAGTATGACGCAGAGCCAGAGGAGAAAGGTCTGGAAAAAACTTAACCTGTCAAGAAAGGTTATAAGGCGATCCTTGGGTTTTGACTTAACTTTGGCTGCGTCGCTCATAAACTCAGATTGCTCAAACCAGAATTTAAATGTTTTGCTATTATGGTTTGGTAAAAGTCTGCTTCATAATTGAGTCTAGTTATTCAGAAACGGGTATTTCTGGTTGATTATCTTTACCAGGTCGAGCACTATGATGACGCTCAGTGATATGATTATGGCGACGCCCCAGTGTGACATGCTTATGGGGATCATCTCAAAGATCCTGTTCATAGGGGGATATATGGCTATGACGCTCACTATCAAGGAGCCTAATGACGCCAATATTAGATACTCGTTTGCCATAAGGTCGAGCCTCGGGACTGGCTTCCTGAATGAGCGGAAGTTGAAGGCATTGGCTATGGCAAAAAAGGTCATGATGACAAAAACAGAGGTTCTGGCAGCTGTCACGCTCTCGCCTTTGATGACATTCACGTAATGGAACATGAACAATGCTCCTGCTGTCATTACCAGGCCCGCAATAATAATCATAATAAACAAGGACTTATTTATGAGTTGTGTTTTCTTTCTTGGCTTGACATTCATGACATCCTTTGAGTAAGGGTTAAAGGCAAGAGTGATGGCTGTTATCTCGTCAGAAATTATGTTCATGAGAAGGATCTGGATAGCCACTAATGGCAAGGGCAGGCCTAGCAGGGCTGACAAGAAAACCATCCCTGTCTGCGCAACATTGATGGATATCTGGTAAGCAGAGAATTTCTGGATATTAGAAAAAATAGTGCGTCCCTCTTTCACAGCATCCACTATGGTTGAGAAATGGTCATCCTTCAATATCAGGTCTGCTGATGCCCTTGAGACGTCAGTGCCGTTCTTGCCCATGGCAACTCCTATATGAGCCTCCCTGAGGGCAGGAGCATCATTGACACCATCCCCTGTCATGGTGACGATTTCCCCTTTTTGCTTCAATACGCTCACAATCCTGAGCTTATGTTCGGGCCTGACCCTGGCGAATATGGCTATGTTATCTATGTTTTTTGAAAGCTCATCATCTGTGAGCTCGTCAAGCTCTTCCCCTAGGATTATTTCGCCTTTCAGCCCTATCTGCTCTGCAATAGCTTTTGCAGTCTCCTTGTTGTCGCCAGTTATCATTTTGACCTTTATGCCGGCAGTGACGCAGAGCTGCAGGGATTCCTTGACTTCATCCCTGGGCGGGTCATCCATTCCTACTAATCCCAGAAAGACCAGGTTTTCTTCTAATTTTTTTATGCTGCTGGACTTTGAAGCTTTGTAGGCAAGGGCTAAAGTCCTGAAGCTCTGGGCTGCTAGTTGATGAATGACTGAGAGAATCCTCTTGCGCTGCCTATCATTAAGTTTCATGATCTTGCTGTTAATCTGGATGTATTCGCATTTTTTCAGGACTATCTCAGGAGCTCCTTTGCTATAGACATAATTCTTCTTGCCCTCATTAACAAGCACAGACATCATTTTTCTCTCAGAGCTGAAAGGAAGCTCCTCTATCCTTTTGGCTTTCATATCTTCCTTGTAGATGCCTGCCTTGGACGAGAGCACTAGAAGGCTAGATTCTGTCGGGCTTCCATAAGCATTGTATTCCTTGTCAGTGCCTTTCCTCTCAATCCTTGAATCATTGCATAGCACTGCTGTTTTGAGAAGCAAGCTAAGGTTTGGATTGTTTTCGATGATTATTTTTTTCTTCCCATAAAAGAAATCACCGTTTCCATCATAGCCAGCTCCGCTCACATCCACGATCTTGTTATTAATGAGAATCTTCTTGACAGTCATCTCACCGGTAGTGATGGTTCCGGTCTTATCTGCGCATATGACAGTTGTCTCTCCCAGGGTCTCTATTATCGACATCCTGTTGACAATCGCGTTCTTCTTAGCCATCCTATGGGCTCCTGAAGCGAGCGCAGTTATCAGCACAACAGGAAAGCCTTCTGGGAAAGCAGCAACTGAAAGAGCCAAGGCTACCATGAGGGTCTCGATAAAGATCGCATAGGAGAAAGGAAGGTTATTCACTATCATGATAGTCCCTGTCAGCACAGATGCTATGATGGCTGCGAACACCATGTATTTGATGATATGGTTGACTTTGCCCTGCAACGGGAGCTCTTTTTCAGCAGTGGATATCATTCCTGCTATTTTCCCAAAGCGAGTGTTCATGCCTGTGTGCATGGCTTGCACAGTGGCTTTTCCGCAAGTCACGAAAGTGCCCATGAAGACCAGGTTCTCATCTTGATGCTTTTTAGGATTAATAGCAGCCACCTTATGTATCTCCTTGGATTCTCCTGTGAGAACTGACTCGTTCACCCTGAGCTCTTTCGCCTCCAGTATCATGCAGTCAGCAGGCACCTTTTCGCCAGTCCTTAATAGGATGATGTCGCCAGGAACCAGCTCTCTCGTCTGGATTTCCTTTTCTGCGCCATCCCTTATGACGATTGAGATTGGCATGATCATTTTTTTCAGCGCCTCAATAGCCCTCTCTGCCTTGTATTCCTGGAAGAAGCTGACAATGATAACCATGAGTAAAACACCCAGGATGGTATAGGCAGTGACTGTTTTTCCCACAAAGAAAGATATTATCATGGCAAAGAAAAGCAGGTAAGTTATGGAGTTCTTCCTTACCTGCCTAACCAGGATGCGAAGCGGAGAAACTCCAGAAACCTCCCTTATCTCATTATAGCTGTATTTAGAGAGATTATCCTTCACCTCTTTTTCACTCAGGCCAATATGAGCCATTTTCTATTCTATTTATTTTTTTGCGTCCTTTATTAATCTTTTCATGTTGGAGAGCAGCGAACTCACAGCTTCATGAGAAAACTTAAGCCCCCGTCAGGTTTTTGTTAGTCCCGATTAAAGCCCTAAAAATTGTGCCACCGAAACGGAATTTCCAAGTTTAAAGCCCCTATTGGTTTGTCACCAAAGTGCCATAAGCCGCCATCGGCTTGTCCTTGTTTGTTTTAAGGTTAATAAGGTTAAAGCACTTATAAAAACTACGGTTTTTAGCGTCGGTAAAAACCTAAAATTCTTACTTTTTACTAAACGTACAGGGGTTTCCTACTTCACGAAAAGAAGCGTTTTTTCTCTAAGAAATGGTTGGGCAAATTCGATATATTAATATACGATTAAGTCTAAAATAGAAATTATAAACATGTGTTTATGGAGTTAAATAAACAATGAAAAAGATTATTGTATTATTCTTAGTGTTAGTGTTGAGTAGTTCAGTCGTTCATGCGGGTTTTTTCGACTGGATTACAGGGATGGTTACGAATGACCAAGAAGAAACGCCAACAGAAGACCTGACATCAACTACTTCAACAACAGTATATGAACAGGTAACATGTAAATTTTTAGGCTCTACTTCCACACAGACATGTTACATCTCTAATATTGATCAGTCTTGTACAGGAACTGACTCTTGTGCCATGACGATAAAGGGTACGGAAGGATCTCGAGTTGATATAAAAGCATGTGGCGGAGTTGCCTATGTCACTTTTGACAGCACTGACGAAACTGTAGAATTCAACTGTGAAACACTTAGAACTGAAAGACAAATATCCGCGAACTGCGTCTTCGATGAAGCCACTCAAACTAAAATATGTGACTATCCTGAGGTTCCTAATGCCCGTGTAAATGTATATGAGCAGGTAACATGCAAATTTTTAGGCTCTACTTCCACACAAACATGTTTCTATCCTTATATTCAGGATCTGTCTTGTACAGGAACTGACTCTTGCACCATGACCATAGAGGGCACAGAAGGAAATAAAGTTGATATAAAAGCATGTGGTGGAGTTGCCTATGCCACTCTTGACAGTGCTGACGAGACTGTAGAGTTCAACTGTGAAAAAAACGCAGCTGGAGGAGGTGGAGGAGGAGTTAACTGCGTCTTCGATGAAGCCACTCAAACTCAAAAAGGTTATCCTGCTGAGACTCCTACCGCTCCTGAAACTACTACCACTCCTGTCGAAAAGGTGAAAGAACAGGTAAAATGCGTATTTTTAGAATCTAAACAGCTACAAAAGTGTTATTCTGAGTTTGGGCAAAGTTGTGAAGGAGAAACTAGCTGCGTAATGGATATAATTGGTGAAAAAGGGAGAAAGGCTACTTTGAAAAGCAGTTGCGGAGGATATGCTTATATCCTGTTAGATGGAAATAATGAGAATGCAGAATTCAAATGCGTCCCTGGAGAAAAAGTAACCCCTGCACAGATTGTTGGAAGAGGATTTCAACGTGCAGCCTGGGAATGCTATGATGGCACGAGCTCCATATCTCAAGATGTAGGATGCTTGCCTGCTGAAGTTTGGAATAAAAAAGCAGAACTGTACTGTGAAGGACATTGCTACCAAGACGGGTCTAAATGCGGGGTTAATTCTTTCAGCGTTTTAGAAGAATGCTATGAAGCTGTTACTGCAGCAGCACAACCAACTATTACTGGAGTTGGAGTAGCACAGCCTACTGGTACTGTAGCAACACAGCCAGCCGTTATTGCAGCAGCACAACCAGCTGGTACTGGAGTAGCACAACCAACTGCTACCGCAGCAGCAAAACCAGCTGACTTAGAAAAATTAAAAGAAGAAATGGAAGAATCTAAAGAAGAAACACTATTCTGCAAGGATTCTTGCCCATTAGATGGAAAGTGTTATCCTTTTGGTTATAGAAAGGGTGGAGAATATTGCCCGGATGAAGGAATGTTCAAAGAACAGTTGAAATCAGAAGAGGCTTGTGAGAATAATTTTGAATGCTCAACAAATGTCTGTGTTGACGGAAAATGTGTAAGCTCTGGTTTAATTCAAAAGATTATTAATTGGTTAACTAAACTATTTGGATAAAAAATGTTTTTTATTTTTTTGTTATGTTTTTTATTGTTTCAACGGTAGCTTTTCTTTTTCTCAAAGTTTTTACATTGTTTAGAAGATACTTGCAGAGAAGCAATAAAACTATTGAGTCAAAAGCAGTAATCTGTATTCTCACAGAAAACCCTAAGACTTCGATTTGTCTTTTTCCGCCATCAAAATGGAATTTTTAGGTTCAAAGCCCCAGCAATAAGCCCTAACATTTTTATGAAGAGGCTTTGAGCTAGTAAGTATGAAGCCTCCGAGGGGATTTGAACCCCTAACCTGTGGATCTCTTTCAATAGGTACAAGTCCACCGCACCACCATTATGCTACGGAGGCGTTATGTCCTAAGTACAAGAAATCCTTTTAAATATCTTTCTAAATAATAGCATAGATTATCAATGGTATTATTATGCCTAGAATGAGCCCCACCAGCACTTCCATTGGTGTGTGACCTACGTGTTCGTCAAGTTTCGGATAGCCTTTCTTTCCCTTGGTGAGCCTGTTTATCACTTTTGACTGATCTTCTGTGACTTTCCTGACTTTCATGGCGTCATTCATGACTATCAATGCCAGGATGACGCTGAGAACAAAGACAGTTGCCATTCCGCGCTCAAGGTAAAGCGCAGTGGCTGTTGATACGATTAGGGCTGTGTGCGTAGAGGGCATTCCTCCGTCATATAGCAGCACTTTCCAGTCGATCTTCTCTCCCTTATTCCAGACTATCCATGTCTTCAGTATCTTGACTATTACCCAGGTTATCGCGATGCTGAGAATCAATTCGTCCATAGTATTCCTCTCAAAAATTTAAAGATTAATGTGTGAATGATTACCTTCATTCTTTAGGTTGCCACACTGCGATGTGCAGCCTTACTGTCTTGTTGTTGAGCTTGATGACTCTCACGTAATCATACAGGTTCTCTACTTCGCCAGTCACTGTAGGCTTGAAGGCTTGGTATGTTCTTATAACTCCTCCTGGAAAGCCTTCGCAGCACTTGTATTCTCTTATCATCCCAACATCGTCAACGCCAGTATATGTCTCTCTCACTATGAAATCCTTGGGCCTGTTATAGCATAGTGGGCTTATGAAAGTGCATATCTCTCCTCCGCCAAAGTAGACTCCTCCACAGGTCGGGTTGCAGTTGCCGTAGAAGTCAGTGCAGTCTGCGTGGCAGCTTCCGTTCCTGAGAGTAAAGTTCTGATGAGTTTCTGAGAGAGGGCTTATAGTTGCGACAGTAACATTGTCATCATAGCCTTCTTTCCTTGCGATGAAAGGATATCTTCCTATTATGGCAGTCTCAATAATGTATTTTCCTGAGGTATCCGTTTGCGTCTGAACCTCGTACTGAGCACCAATGGCTGGCGGGCTGCCTTTCACTATGGCTTCTACAACTGGCAATCCTCTCTGGTCGCGTACATATCCTGTGATGTTGCCTGTGCAGTTGGTGTCTGCTCCGTCTATCAATCCATCACAATCATTGTCTTTTCCATCCAGGCAGAGGGTGAAAGTCTCCTCTTGGCCGCTCTGACATATCTTCTCGAATTGGTCAATGCAGTGAGTTGATTCATTGCAGCAAGCATGATAGGTGACTCCTGCTGCTGTTATGTTCTTGTAGTATTCTCCAGGGTCGTTGCCGCAGCAGTATTCTAATGTATTTCCATTATATTGTTCCCACGCACCAGGTTCAATATGAACTCCACAACTAGAGCCGAAGTAGTTCGTCGCAAAGGTAGTGTTGTCCCACATCATTATTCTTCCGCTAGGATGAATTCCTTGGCAGAAGTCAGCGCACCCAGGATCATTAGCGTCAATTAATGCGTCGGCATCCTGGTTATTTCCGTCTGTGCAGCACCTATTGACGCTAGCAGCATTGATGCCTGCTCCTTCTACGCAGTTTGTTCCGTCGCATCCATCTATAAAAGTGTCAACGTCATTATCCAAATTATCATTGCATGTGATTTCAGGAATCTCCATTTGCACGCAGTTGCCAGTTGCATCAATGCGATCTGACGCATTATTGCAGCACCTGGTGTATCCGCTCATTGTGATGCTGTATTCTTTTGAGTCATCTCCGCAGCAAGAAGTAGCTGTCCCTGTGCTGTATTCCCCGAAAGGAGATATTTCTCCACCTTGTATCCAGTTAAGTCCGCATGAGGAGCATGCACTGGAGCTTGAGTCAGCATCAATCCACCAGTTGTTGCCATTAGCGCACACTGCGCAATTATCATTTCCTCCAGGATTGAAGTTCATTCCCGCAGCATTACTGGCTCGGCAAGCCCTTGTTGAGTCCACGCAATCAGTTATAGCAAGGCAGCAGTTATCTATGCTGGGATTGTCAGCCCAGGCTATGTCTGGTTGGAGGCCGTTCATGAAATTATAGAAAGTTCCTGGTGCGCAGCCTGTGTCGCACTGGCAGGTGGCGTTGCAGATGAATGCTCCTCCGCAGTCAGCACTTATCGTGCAAGCTGCTCCGCAAGTGCCTGCTGTGCATTGGTAGGTGAATGCGTCATAGTTGCATCCGCATGCTGCGTTGCAGTCTCCTGTGAGGTCTCTTGTTCCGTTTCTTTTTCCTCCTGGCTCGCATTGTGTGTTGGTCTGGGGGCAGTTAGGGCTGTTTGGGTTGTTGAGTGGTTCGCATTGCTCTGTGCAGGTAGCCATGCTGCAGCTGTATGTTATAATTGCTGCCGCAGGTATGCACCTGTCAGCTCCTCCGCTGTATTTAGGGCTTATGGCTTGGCATTGAGTCACCCATTGGCAGGTTACTGCTGGGCAGGTTGGTTGGGTAGTGTAATCAGGGCAGTTGCTTGAGCTTACAGTTATCACCTGGGTAGCGTCAGGGCCTGTTTGGTATGACTTATCTGGCTCTATTCCTACGCCGTCGTATACTCCGCAAGCAGCTCTTTTTGTTCCTACATTTCCTACGTCGCAGTTTGTGAATTTGTATTGGGTGTTTCCCATTATCCATCCGCTTCCAGGGTTGTTCCAGGGGCACAGGGTGTCACCAATGTCATATCCATTATTATCATGGTCAATATAAGCATAGATACTATTAACCTGCTGGTTGCCTGCGTTCACAGTGCAGGTTATGTTAATTCCTGTGTTGTTCTGTGGGGTTGTGCTGGTGACGCTGATTGCAGTCACGCCTACAGCGCAGTTGTTGTCTCCGTGAGTGCAAGTGCTGGAATCATAGTTACAGTAATTATCACAATCCTCATCGCCGGTACCTAAGTTGCAGTTTTCTGTTCCTGGTTGTAATCCTCCTGTTGAGTTCATGCAGTAGTTGATGTTGGGGGCGCAGGCATAGTATGGTCCGTTGGACTTGTAATAGCCGCACCCTGCCACGCTCAGAGGAGCTCCAGAGAGCTGGGTGTTGAGGCCGTTATTAGCGCAAGCAGCGTTTTTTCCAAGAGCAATAGTATTGATGGTGTGAGAGTTGCCGTCACAGATTTTCTGGAGAACATCCTGTTCATGAGCGTAATTGAATAACCGGTTGCCTACATC
>JBGOZE010000034.1:0-13004 GCA_041479965.1 Candidatus Nanoarchaeia archaeon
GTATTTAAAGCTTTGGCAACCCCTTAGAGCAAAGCGTAGCCTGTGGCAAACATTTAATTTTCTCAATGAATAATAAGACATTATTAACTTATTTTATAATAAATAAGTAAAAAATAGACTTTTTATACTAATTAATATAGGTAATCGTATTTATTTTAAATAAATAACGCTGAAAATTGTTTTTAATGTTAAAAAACGAAACATTTATATATGTGATATATCAATATAAGTAGCATAAACTTAATACTGGTGGTGAATAATATATGATTAATTCGGAGGAAGACAGCCAAAAACTCGCTGACCTAGAGACCATCCTAGACCAAGCTGTACCGGACTCTGAACTCCGACAGACAGTGCTTGACATCTACCGAGCCCTTCAAGGAGTCAGGAAGGCTTACTATGACCCATCTGAGCCAGAGAAATATGCCAAGAGGCATGGCATGCTGGTCATCACCAATTATGATCCGAAGCACTCAAAGCTGACAGTCAACGGCTGGAACACAGCCAAATCATTAGAAGGATTCTCTATCAGAGATGAAGCTGGCAAGGACAAGCTGAATGAACTGATAGACCAAGATGGAGCAGTGGTTGTCAGAAATAATGGCGAAATGGAGAACTACCATAGGCACATAGAGAATGTTGACACAACTGCAGTAGCAGTCAAGAAGAAAATCATAAAGAAAGGGGAGACTATATATACTAAGCTGCTGGGCTTTGACGAGGATGCAAGAAGAGAGCTTTCCGGAGATCCAGAGTACGAAAGCGTCTGCACCAAGCACAACACAGTCATGGGAGCATCAGGAATTGACCCGAGAGCATATTTCTTTGTGCTGAGCCAGGACACAGGAACCATCATCATAGTCAAGGATTACAAGATATTATATTCAGACATAACCTCAGAGATACATCCATCATTTCACAGATACCTAGCAAGGACAGAACCAACCTCGCCCCAAATAAACCATGCATCAACTGCGCCTTCCTATGCGCAAGGTATGCACACGCCACACGCACTTATCGGCGAGGATTTGGCACTGTCTTTTAAGATAAGGCTTGATGCGATGAAAGAGCTTCATAGTAACTCTCGTTATGCTCATTACTAACTCATGCTAACTATGGAAAAACTTTTTCATTACTAACCAAAAATACATGAAAAGGCCAGAACTAACCTCGCCAAAACCAATATACCGTGCATCAACTGCGCCACACATATGCGCATGTCATGCATACGCCCAACGCACAACATGACGAGGGAAAAATAGGTCTGCTTTAGATTAGGAATTAAAAGGAAAAAAGCCCATAGGTCCGGAGGTGCAAAGATAAGTTAATCGCCTTTGTTAATGGACGCATAGGCTTTTTTTCCACATTTTTTCCTATTTTTTTTAAAGAATATTGAAAATTCAAAAATTATTAAAACACAGCCTCATCAGGTTCATCGTATGCAAGAATATCTAAGAACCACGGAATTCACGACTGCGGCCTCGTCTCTCATGGTCGTGATCAATCACTTCAAGCCTGAGTTCAAGCTCTCAAAGGAGAACGAGTTCTTGATATGGCGAAACACAGCAACTCTGCCCATCAGGGCCTCTTCAATCTACGGCTTGACTGTCTTTGCGAAAAAACAAGGGCTTGAGCCGCTCATCATTCTCGAAGACAAGGACTATGATTATCCTAACTACAGGTTCAAGGGCTACAGGAAGAAAGAAGTGGAAGCAGCCAAGTATTCAAGCAAGCTCTACTATAATGAAGCTAAGAAGCTCAAGATAGTGATTGAGGAAAGAGACTTTGAGTTCAAGGAAGTCAGGGAGCTTGTCAAGAAAGGCAAGGTACTGATGCTCAGGATAAACGAGGGAGCGCTCCGGCAACGCAAAAGCACCTCAAAATACATTGTAGTCTTCGGCTATGACAAGGACAAGAAAGAATTCTCAGTCATGGACGCCAAACAAGGAATAGTCCAAGTCAAGGACGAATTGCTCAAAGAAGCCTTTGAGACTCTCGCGACGAAGAAGAAGCGAGGGAATGAGATGATGGTGTTCTGAGGGAGAGCATTATTCCCGGTCGGCGCATCATACTTCTCACACGCAATAATAATCTTCCAGTATTACAGCGTCCAGGTTCTCCAGGTTCTTGACTTTGTAAATCCTTCCTTGGCTTATCTCGATTATTTTATTTGCTAGTTTCTCTCCGTCCTTGTCAAGGTTGATTCCGACCACAGAAATAGTTATTGCGTGGTCGCGCGCAATACTCACGGCCTTCAAGGTCTCTTCTTCTGGCTTCTGCCCTTTGGTAGGAAGCACGTCTGTCAACAAAATCAGGTGCTTGGTCTCTTTGCTGGTGCCAAAGAGCTCTATGGCTTTGTGGATGGTGGCTGACAGGTCTGTCTCTGACTTTGCCCTGATGGTGGTTATGCTTCTGAGGATGTCTTCAAAGTCAAGTGTTGGCGGAACAATCTTCTTGACTTCTTCTCCGAACACAATAAGCCCTACCTTGTTCCTCTCGTTAATGGCTTTGTAAGCAAGTGCAACGCCTGCTCTTTTGCCCATGCGTATCTTCTCTCCTTTCATGCTGCCGCTGGCGTCAAGGCCATAGATGATGCTTATCCTGCCTTTCTTCTCTCTCTGGAAAATCCTCAGGTCTTCTTTCATGATGGTGGAGTGCTGCCTTCTTATGGCTGTCTTCACGCTCTGCCTAACTGCAATATCCCTGTAACGAGTTTTTTTATAATTGACATAATCTTTTTTGTCGCCGTAGATGTCTTTTCTCTTCTCTTTCTTCTCGCCAAGGCCTTTAATCCTCAACTTGTCAAGCTCTTCCGTGTAGAGGATGAGTGAGCTGAGCTTGATGCCTTCATCAGTGACTTCGCCGTCCTTGTTGATGAGCTCATCCTTTTTGAGCTTCTTAATATTGTCCTCGATGTTCTGCCTTATCTCTTCCTTGAACTCCGGTATCTTAAGGTTCTTCTCCACAAAACTAGGGTCATAGCCTGTGAGCTTCCTGATGATGAATTCTCCATAGAGCTGCTTTGCAAGCTTGTAATCATTCACCAGGTTCTTATATATTAGGTCCGGCACAAAACTAGAAATGTTCTGATTGAAGCTCTCGCCGAGCAATTTGCCGTTCTCAATGCTTTCCTTGTCATTCTCAAGGACAGTGTGCATCAGCTTGTCTTCTTTTTTCTGCCTTGCCAGCTTGCCAGAAAGCTCTTCTGCCTGTTCAAGATGAGCGACTTTTTCCTTGCCTTGCTTGTAATCCACAAAATCAGGGCTACCGATAATCACCTGGTTTGCCCATGAACTTCTCAAATTCTTCCCTGACATAATCATCAGGTGATTTCAAGAACTTGACGCTGGGCTTAAGGCTTATCCTGTGGCTGAGCACAGAAACAATGACATCATGGATGTCTTTGAGAGTGACTTTTTTTCTTCCATTGATGAAGGCGTTGCTCTGGGCCCTCTCATAAATGCCTATGCTCGCCCTTACACTGGGCTTTTTCTCAACATTATTATCAGCTCTCAAGTCCCTGATGAAGCTGATGACATTGAACAATAATTCATTAGGGAACTCAACTATTTCCTTGCCTGACTTCCTCACAATCTCGAGCTCGAGCTCTGCTGTCTCAGGGTATTCCATGTATATCAGGTCAAACCTGTCCAGGAACACGTCGCTAAGAGGCTCTGTGCTCCTGTCATCAGGATTCATGGTGCCGATGAATATGAAGCTTACGTCAAAGTCAAATGAGTAGCTGCCAATGGTTATTTTTTTCTCCTCCAATACCTGAAGCAGGGCGTTCTGGAGCTTTTCGCTGCACCTGTTTATCTCATCAAAGAAAAGAATGCCCTGGTTGGCCTTGAAAATCTTTCCAGGAGTGAAAGCCTCGACACTTAGAGGTCCGTACTTGAGAGCCTTGACAGGGTCAATGTCTCCTATTAAGTCTTCTGCAGTGAGGTCAGGAGAGCCCTGCACTCTGACGAACAATTCCTTGCCTTTAAGAGTCTTGGTCCTTATCTTCTGCTTGGATTTCTTCTTCTCCAAGCATTCAGGGCAGCAAGGATTAGTGGGGCTGCAGTTGAACGAGCAGTCGCACACAGCCTTCTCAGGCATTAGCTTAGCGATGTTCTTGGCTAAGGTTGTCTTGCCCATCCCTGGCTGGCCTACAAGGATGACATGCCTTTCCATGAGCAAGGCTGATTTGAGCTGCTGCTTCACGCGCTCCTGTCCCAGGATGTCGCTGAAATCATCTTCCATAAGTTTCCGCTTAAAGTTTTCATTGAACATAGAGCGTGAAGGAAGAAATAACTGTTTATAAAGTTTTACCTCGCTCTACACCCATGCATTTGCACAAATATTTTAAAGCAGAATGCTTTTTTATTAGTATATGAGCCTAATCACCACTCTCATCAACCTTGCCCTGCACCTTGACAAGCATCTTGCCTGGATAATTGAGAGGTTCGGCTCTTGGTCTTACCTCATAGTTTTTGTGATGATATTCCTGGAGACAGGTCTTGTCTTCACTCCTTTCCTTCCAGGAGACTCATTGATATTCGCTGTCGGAGCCTTGTCAGCAGCAGGGGATTTAAATGTGTGGCTGCTCTTCATCCTAATATCTGCTGCTTCAATACTGGGCGACAGCGCGAATTATGCCATTGGGCACTTCGCTGGACACAAGATTCTGGCTATGAACACGCGCTTCATAAAGAAGCATCACCTGGACAAGACTCATGCTTTCTATGAGAAGCACGGCGGTGAGACTGTCATAATCGCTAGGTTCATACCTATTGTCAGGACTTTTGCGCCTTTCCTGGCAGGAGTTGGTGCTATGACTTACTTCAAGTTCCTCGCGTACAACATCATCGGAGGGATTGCCTGGACAGCACTCTTCCTTTTCGGAGGATTTTTCTTCGGCAACATACCATTTGTCAAGGAGCACTTCTTCTACGTCATCATGGGAATCGTCGTTGTCTCCCTGATACCAGTATTTATCGAGGTTATAACCCATTACAGAAACAAAAAGCTTCAATCTAAACCTTGACACTATTGATAGAACACTATCTTTTCTACTCTTCCCTTGACATAGCCTTCTTTCAGGATGTCCTTCACGAGCTGATCAGGTGTCTTGTATTTCCTTTTTTCCTCTGCGAACAGCCTGTTGTTCTTCACAATAACCTTCCTATGCTTCGCCCTGAACCTCTTAGCATCAATCTTCTCCTTTATTGGAGGGCCGTAAAGAGTCACTGTATCAGAAAGTTTTTCTTTCTTTATTATATAATACAGTAAGCTCTCATCAGGCTCAAACTCCCAGCCGAACTCGATAATCTTGAAATCATTCTTCTTCAGAAGCCCCTCGATGTGCTCAAAGCATTTCAATACCTTGGTGCCAACAACATCTTCGTTGCCTTGTAAAGGCTTTACCTTGAGAATCACCAGCCATTCCTTCCCAGCCTTGGCTTTCAGCTCAGCCATCTTAATCTTTTTTATTTCAAAGAACTCTTGGCTTGGTTTGTGCAGGAATTCCCTCGCTCTCCTCTTGAGGATGTCGAATTTCTCTTGAGAGACAGCTGCTGCAGCATTCCTGTCAGGCTGGACAGGATCAACTATTATTATGGGTGATTGGGTCTTTGACTTGTTGAGCTGCGCAAGAGGGTTCTTTAGATGGCCTTCGATGTCAATGATGACCCTGCTGCCCCAGAGAGCAGCCTGCATCAGGAACTGCTCAAAGCTTCCATAAAATATCAATAGCATGTCAAGCACATGGCCTGAGAATCCTCTGATGTAGCTCTCAGCGCCATAGAGGCCTGCTGCTTTGCAGAACTGCTTGGCTAGTCTCACATCATCAGCAAGCCCTGGCTTGCCTGCAAAATGCTTTCTTGTATAGCCGACGTGCAATGGGCTCATGTCAGTCACATTGACTGCCTGCTTGTAATCCTCAATCTTAAGCACAGGTATGATCTCGAAGAGCAGTTTATTCTTCAGGTCATTTTTCCTGAGCTGGTAATAATCCCTACTTCCATGTATCAAGGTAAGCTTTAGAGGCTCAAGGGCTTTTCCAAGTATCTTAGAGAGGTCCTTGTCCTTGTATGAATAGTCAAACCTCACGAACAAGTCAATGTCAAAGTCATTCTTGAGAATTGTTCCCTTTGCATAGCTTCCTCCTGCCATGCACTCAGCTAGCACATTATTCTTCTTGAGCAAGCTATTGATATGAGATATGATGTCATCTGCCTCTTTGAACTGCTCTTTCTCAGGCTTGATCCTCAGAAGAGTTTTCTCAAATACTTCTTTCATCCTTTCTTCTGCCATAGAAGAATGAAAATGCAGCTGCTTATTTAAATTTTGTCAGAGTTAAGAGTTTACCAGAAGAACCAAGCGCGCTTGTTTTTTGACTTGCGCCTGGCTTTTTTCCTTGGCTTTTTCTTGTCATAGCCGCCGAACTCATACTCTACTTCCCTGTTCTTCACAGTCATCTTTTTTCCAGTGAAATCATAGAAGCTGGTCTTGGCTCTTTTCAGCAAATAGTTGAGCCTGCCTTCTTTCTCCAGCCTCCTCACGGAGACGTATATCTTTTTTTTCTTTAGTATGTCGAACCTGCCGCAGGCCTTGCTGCGCGTCGTTAGGTCAATGTCTTCTCCCACAAGGAGCTTCTCGTCAAACCCCCCTATCTTGTCAAAGACTTTCTTGGTTATGAAGATGCACCAGCCAATTCCTATGGGCTTGATATTCCTCACCCAGTACTGGAGTATGCTTCCTAAGAAATAGATGAACTTGTCATCCGGTCTCTTGGAGTTCGCTTTGGCCCAGACACCTGCACAAACTAAGTCTCTGCTCTTGAAATCAGCCAGGTTGTCTCTCAGGAATCCTTGAGGCATCACAACATCAGCATCCACAAAGAGTAGGATCTCTCCTTTCGCATGCTTGGCTCCAGCATTCCTGCCTCTTGCTGGCAACCCTCCTTTCACGACCTTGCATCCGTATTCCTTGGCAATGGCCTTGGTCTTGTCAGTCGAATTTGCATCTGCTACTATGATCTCATAGTCATTATAGTCCCGGGATTTTATTGATTTGAGAAGAACAGAAAGGCATCTTTCCTCGTTATAGGTTGGTATGATGATGGAAAGCATTCCAGAGCATTCAGAAATGTTAGAGTTCATAAATCTTTCTTTAAATCATTAAGCTCTGCATATATTATCTGCATGACCTTGTCGATGTCATTGGTTATCTTCATCTTATTTATCTTTTTCTCGTACTTATCAAGATTCTTCAAGAAATGGACTATGTCCTCTGGCTCGACATCTGTTATGTCCTTGTAGTCGCCCACTCCTGCTTGTTTAACAGAATAGCCATTCAGTATCTGCTCAAATGTTCCTCCTTCTGGCATGAGAAAGATGGGCTTCCCAAGGTAGAGGGCTTCTGCCATGAGGCCTTCTCCTGCGCTTGACACAACTGCCCTGCACTTAGCCAGGTCTTGTGCGAACTTATCAGCAGAATGCTTCCTGAAAATTATGCTAGCGCTTTTTTTATTTTTTTCAGGATTCCCGACGTACATTATGAAATTGTCATCAATCTTCCTAAGCACCGGGATTATGGCTTTTTCAAGAGCTGGCTTCACATACACCAGGACAAAATCTCCTTTGGTAACCTGGTGCTTTAGCTCCTCGACTTCTTTTCGTATCAAAGGACCAACCACGATGATGCTGGTCTTGCGTATCTTCTTCTTTTTCAGCTTGGGCTTGAAGATAGAGGCAATGATGCATTTCCTTCCCAGAGGATGGGATGATTGGATTATGCTGGAAGTCACCAAATAGCTCGGGATGTGCTTTGCAAGCATGTGCTTGGTATCCGTCTTGCCGAACACGATCTTGTGCTGGTTGTCGATGGTGATGAACCTGAGCTTCTTGGCCTTGGCAGCTCTCGGAAGGAAAGGCTCGAAATCACTGATGGCAAAGTCAAAGTTACCGTCATCAATCAGATGCTTCAGCTTTCTTATGATGATGTCTCCTGCAACTATTGATGGTATGTTCTTTGAGACAGTCTTGGCATAGTCAATCTTGCCGTTCTTATGATAGACGCACTTGAAACCGGGTAATCTGTGGAGAGAGACGTTCTTCATGCCTCGGAGGGCATTATCAAGAGGCTCAAAAGTGTCTCCTCCTGTGAGCACCATGATGTAATGGCCTTGGGATGCGAGCCTTTGGATGATCTCATATCCTCTGGATGCATGCCCTCTTCCATCCTGTGCCAGTGAATAGAGTATCCTTGCCATAGCAGGATTAGGAACAGCAAGGGTTTTAAAAATTTTTTTATTCGGTCCCAGCAAAACAAGCAAATCTCTGATTGTGATTTGCTGTTCCTGAAAACTTTGTTTTCAGAAATTAGCGAACATAGTTCGCTAGTTCTAAAGGCAAAGCCTTTAGAAACCTTTTTATAGTCGTAATGTAGAATGCGTATATAGAGGGAAAAAAGAGGTTAGAGCATTGGCTAAGACAAGAAAAGCTTGGGTTATATCTGTTGACATGGGGTATGGCCATCAGAGAGCAGCCTATCCTCTTAAGGACATCGCCTATGAAAGGATTATCACTGCCAACAGCGACAAGCTGGTGTCTGATAAGGAGAAAAGGCTCTGGAAGCGAAGCCAGTCTTTCTATGAGGCCATAAGCAGGCTGACTTCCTTGCCTCTTGTCGGCAACTTCTTTTTCAATGTGTATGACAAGTTCCAGGCGATATCTGATTTCTATCCTAACAGGGACCTCTCAAAACCTAATCTGCAGATTCTTTTCATGGATCGGCTGATAAGGAAAAAGAAGCTTGGAGCAAGCCTCATGTCTTATATCAGCAGACATAAAATGCCTGTTGTGGCTACTTTCTTTATCCCTGCGCTCGCAGCTGAAGCCAATGGCATAAGCAATGTCTTTTGCGTGGTGACAGACACAGACATTAATAGGACCTGGGTGCCTAGGGATTCCAAGCATACCAAGATAACCTATCTTGCTCCTTGCGATCATACTGTCAAGAGGTTGAGAGAGTATGGAGTGCCTGAAGACAAGATAGTCTTGACTGGCTTCCCCTTGCCTAAGGAGAATCTTGGAGGGAAGACTCTTCCAATCCTCAAAAGAGACCTTGGCAACAGGCTGCCCAACCTCGACCCTAAGAAGAAATATTTTGCCCATTACGAGAAAGTCATCAAGGCCGAGCTCGGAAGATATTACAAGAAGAAGAGCGACCACAAGCTCACCATCACCTTCATCACAGGAGGAGCAGGAGCGCAAAGGGACATAGGTCTCAAAGCTCTCATAAGCCTGAAAAAGAAAATAGCCAATCACGAGATACGCGTCAACCTGGTGGCAGGCACTAGGCTTGAGGTCGCAGAATACTTCAGGAACAACATAATCCACATGGGGCTTGGTGCGCATCTGGGTAATAATCTCAACATCATCTTTGCCTGGGACAAGCCTAATTATTTCAAGAGCCTCAACTATGCCCTCCACACAACAGACATACTCTGGAGCAAGCCCAGCGAGCTCAGCTTCTACACAGGCCTCGGCCTTCCCATCATAATCGCGCCGCCCATTGGCGCGCACGAGCACTACAATAAGAAATGGCTGATAGAATTAGGCAGCGGGTTCCCCCAGGAAAATCCAGAGTATACTGATGAATGGCTGTGTGACTGGCTTGACAGTGGCAGGCTGGCAGAAGCTGCTTTTGAAGGCTTCATGGCAGCTCCTAATCTTGGGACATACAATATTGAGGATGTGGTTTTTTCCAGGAAAAATTTATAAACTATCATCTGCATTAAGTGGTTAGAACAAAGAGGTTGAAGAATGGATGCGTTCTTAGCACTAGCCAACATAGCCATCATCCTCTTGCTCGGCTCTCTCTGCTCATTGATAGCCAAAAAGCTCAGGATCTCAGATGTGCTTGTGCTTCTGCTGCTGGGCATACTCCTCGGAAGGTTTGCTTTTGGCGGCCAATCCTTGTTCGAGTTTGACAGCTCATTCCTCTTGGGGATTGGCGTACTGGCATTGGTGATGGTGGCTTTTGACAGCGCTTCCAGGTTCAGGATAAAAGAGAAAAGCGCTTTCTCCCATGTCGCCTTCAGGCTCATAGGATTTTTCGCCCTCTTCAGCCTGCTCTTACTTCCTATTTTCACCAGCCTGTTATTCTTCAAAGAAGTCAATATGATAAGCCTTTTGCTCTCAACTATTTTCGCCTTGGTGGTAGTCGGCACTGACCTGGGTTCAGTAGTGGTTCTGCTCAAAGATTATGCAGGAGAAAGAGTTAATAAGATATTTGAAGTGCTCAAGACAGAAGCCATACTCAGCACCTTGATGGTGGTTATCCTTCCTTTCATTGTCATTGACATCCTGAAGGATGTCTTGCTCTGGCAAGAAGGGTTGTTGTCTTCATTCGGCGCCCAGCTGCCGCTCTTGCTGTTCCAGTTAATCATCGGATTAGGAGCAGGAGTCGTGGTTGGCCTAATCATCCTGAGGACTTTTCAAAGGTTCTATTCGCCGCAATTCTCACCAATAAGCCTGATAGCAGGAGTGCTTGTAGCCTATCTGCTCGCAGAGAGCATCGGAGGCAATGGCACTCTCTCAGTGGCTGTGCTTGGCTTCTTGTTCGGAAGCTTCTATGTCAAGGAGAAGCCCAATCTTCAGGAGTTCAGCTCAATGCTTTCTAGCGCCTTGGAAATCCTGGTGTTCGTAATCCTGGGAATCATCATAAAGGTCCCATTGACTGCAGATTTCATCTTCAAATCATTATTGCTATTTGTGCTGCTGCTGATTACCAGGTTTGCTGCTGTCTTTTTAAGCATGAAAAAAGGCTTTGCATTCAGGGAGAAGCTGTTGATAAGCCTCAACATGCCCAAGGGATTGGCAGTCGCAGTAATTATTTTCGCGCTCTCCCTCTATCACTACGCCCAGCTAGACATTGTTCTCCAGATCATCCTGGCCATCACGATCTACGCGCTGATACTGTCATCCATCATTGATAGGTTCTCAAACAGATTCATCCAGTCAGAACCAGAAACAACTACTGCTGTTAAGAAATCTGGTAAATCAAATAAGACTGTGAAATCGAGAAGAGCCTAAGATTAGCCTTATCCTAGATAGCTCATGGTCTTCTTGTCAGCTTCCTTAATGGTCTTGTTGCTCTGCTGGATAATGGTCTTGATCTTGCTCTCGAATTCTTCTGCCTGCTTGAGCAGGGGATGATAGTCGACCTTCAATCCGAGATATTTGTCAAGCACCTCTATCATCTTGGCAGCAGCCTTGCTGTCAGGCAGCTGGCTGTGGGCAGCAGCAAAGAGGCAATTGATTTTCTTGTAGCGAAGCATGAGCGAGGCGCTCACCCCCATGATGATGCTCTCCTTGACAGGCAAGGCGCCTGCAGCTTCGAGCTTTTTTTCACCGTAATAATAGATTTTCACATCCTCTGAGACGTCGTCAGTGGCCACTCCTTCGAGCCCTATTATCTCCTTGGCCTTCATCTTGGCAGCCATCTTGACAATCTCATCAGCGATCTCCCATTCAAAGCCCTTCACATTCAGGATGGTGTGAAGTATCACTATGTTCTTTCCAGGAACATACCACACAGCCATGGGGTTGACCAGCTTGCTCTTGTGGATGGCAGCAATCGCTCCTAGCTCATGGCACTGGAACTCGCCTATCAGCTCAGCTTTCAGATGATCGAGAAGGAATTCTGTTGTTATGGTGCCGACCAGGCCGAAGCTGGGAAAGCCCTCTATTATTATAGGATTCTTAGGTATTTTTTTTAGAATAATCTTCAACTCATTCACCTCTTTTGGCAATAATGTTCTTTTTAGCTCTTACACTGACAGTGGCTTTTTATAAATCTTTTGCAAAATCTTGTGGATTAAACGTAATTTTTATTAATATCAGGATAATTCCTAGCAGAATGGCAGAAACAGGAAAATCATTATGGGAAATACTGGTCCCTGCCCATTCTAATGAGGGGCTGGAATTCTCAATGGAGCACCACAGGGCGTGGGATGAAAATGTCAGAAGCATTAGTGGCGGGCTGACCATCTTACGGACTGCTAAAGGTCAATGGCTTGATCCTGACGACCAGCTTTTTCTTGACAGGATGATTCCAGTGAGGGTTTACTGCACAGAGGAGGAGATAGACAGGATAATCCATCTGACCATTTCGCACTATGACCAGAAGGCAGTGATGGCTTACCAGGTCAGCTCCTATGTCAAGATAGTTTATAGAAAAGAAATATGATAAGACCGGATTTTGGTAGAAAATCCCTATTTTATTCTGGAAAGAATTTCTGACTTTAGTTCAGCAAGAGATTTTTTCCCATCTAAACTAATAACCTCTGGAAAATTCTTTTGAGGCAGGCAATATTCTCGGTTTTCCTGCTTCCCTATCAGGATAAAAGACTTGTCTGATTTAGGCCTGTCTGCTCTTTTCGCCCTTCTTATAACAATCTCCTCAAAAGGCAAGTCTATGAAGAATTTGTAGTCCATCAACCTGTTTAATTCACTGAAATGAAACAGGAGAAAGCCTTCTAATATTAGCCAGTCCTTATTTTTAATGCTAATCTCCTCTTCCTCTAATTTTGTCAGATTAAAGATTTTAGTTGTGAGAGAGCCTTTTTTCTCAAGTTCTTTTACGCATTTTGCCAAATGTTTTCCATCATACAGCTCTGGTCTTTCAAAAGTCCTGATTTTCTGGCCGTTGTAATCTACGTATATCTTTCCCGCATTTTTAACAATAAAATTATCCAGACCGAGAACATTCGCATCTAATTCTTGTGCAAGAAGTTTCACAACGCTTGTTTTTCCGCTGCAACTAGGGCCGCAGATGCCTATTATTTTCATCAAAAATGAGAACGTCTTGCCATATAAAAAACTTTTCATAGGCTTAAAATCAGCCTGAAGCATAACGTATACCTAACATTTATATAATCTTTGATGTTTTCTTTTCTTAATATTTTGAAACAATTACGGGAAATCAAACCAAAATCAAGGGGTTAGAAAAAC
>JBGOZE010000035.1:0-12675 GCA_041479965.1 Candidatus Nanoarchaeia archaeon
AGCCCCTGCAGCATGGTCATGGCCTCCGCCATAGCCGTTGACATCCTCAAGAGATTTCTCTATGAGCTGGGGCAGTTTGACCTTGGTAGACCTAAGCGAGCATTTGTACTCGCCATCATATTCCCAGGCTATGAGAATCACCTTGTCAGGATGCCTGTAGATGAGCTCGTTGCTCAGCTCTGCTGAGAAAGAATAATCAGGGCTCTTGTAGATGAACACTATCATATCATCCTTAGGATTGATGCTCGGCTGCTTCATCAGCTGTTCGTACTTGTCCTTGAGCCTATAGTATTTCTTGAATATGAACGTGCCTCCAGCAGTGGTCTGGGAGAGTATCTCCTCAGGGTCCTGGATCCTAGTCATCACTTTGACTGATTTGATGACATCAGAAGCCTTGCCCTTGAGGTTGAAGGATATTATCCTTATCAATTCTCCAAGCCTCGAATCGTGAAGAGCGACCTCTGGCCTTTTCACATCAGAAGACAGAAGGCGCGGATAAGCGCTGTTAAAGGCAGAGATTATATCATGCTCTGGCATGAACCAGTCTCCTATTATGCCTGTCATGGCTATCCAAAGATTCTCTCTGAGCACCCTGTAAACCCAGTAGGATGTGGGCCTGTTATCACAAGGGTCTTCTTGGCGAGGGTTAAAATAATTGACCCCTCTTCTCTCGACAAGAGGATGATGGTCTAGCCATACTATCCTGCTCTTCACCTGGTCTATGAAGTCCTGGCTCACAATAGGCACATCGACTATTATCACGATGTCAGGCGCATAATCCTCGACTTTCCTAGCCAGCTCAGGCCCAAGCTCAGGAGCATTCTTCACAGGAATGCCCTTGCCCTCTCCAATGTGCTTGTATATCATGAGAAAACTGGCAAGCCCATCAGCATCATCATCGAACAGGATGACTGGCCTATGGGAATTGTCAAATACATCCTTCAGTTCTTTCATCTGGTTTTCTGTAAGCCCCATCTTCTTTCACATTCTCCTGACTTTCCTAGAGTTTCTGTCTTTTTATGCTGTCGGTCCAAATGTCAAAAAGCACTGCATCCTTATGATAGGGCTTCTTGAGAAGTATCTTGAATACCTTCTTGACGATTATGGCTGATGCCATGTGGACTGCGGGATTGATCATCCCTGATTCATCTATGGGTTTCATCTTGCCAGTGAGCTTGCCAAGCTTGTCAAAATTGATTCCCTTATCACTCGTCACGACCAAGCCCTGGCTTCCTGAGGCGACCACGAATATCAGGGGCATTTTCTTTTTCTTGGTATGCTCTGCTATGAGCTCACTAGTCTCAAGGTCTCCTGTGGCATCTATGACAACATCAGCATCCACCAGGAAGACATTGTTCTTATTCAAATCCTCATGGAAAGTCCTGACCTTGACACGCGGGTTGATTATGTCCAAGTGCTTCTTGGCTTGCTTGGCCTTGAACCTGGTGTCATCTTCCTCGAGATAGAGATTCTGGGATGATAAGTCTGAAGTAGAGCAGCGTCCTTTGTCTATCAATCTCAGGCCTATGCCTGACCTGCTCAGCATCTCTGCGACTGTTGATCCTATGCTGCCCAAGCCTGCGATGGTGACTGTCTTGGTCTCCAGGATTTTCTGTCCTTTCTCCCCCATTTCTTTGAATTTGACTAGCTGATCATATCTCATACTTTTCCCTCCTACTCTTCCTCTTTTTGTATCAGAAGAAAATTGGGAGAGCACAGGGAGTATTTATATTTAACCCCAGTTACTGGCAGAATGCTAACAAGAGCCCACCTCAATAATTTCATCACTATTGAGTGGTTAAAAAACGAAAGATTTATAAATGATAAAAGCAAATATGTGTGCATGGGGGAAGATATTCATCTGATAATTCCAAAGCCTGTTATGAGCAGGAGAGGATTCTTGAAATTAGCTGGAGCAGGAGCAGCAGTAGGCATAACCACCTATGAGCTCGGAAAAGAGCCAGCCTACAGGTTGGTAGACAGCATCTATGAAAGTCTAGGCCTCAACCCTGACACCCAAGGAATAATTGTCTCCTCTAACATGGACTTCATGTATACTCAACTGAACCTGGAGCATCTCAAGGAGAATGGCTTCAAAAGGGTCTATGTGCAAAAAACAGTCAGAAACAACGGAGACATCTTCTACAGGACCATTATCGGCACCACTGACCGCAATCACAAGGAAAGCTTGGAAAAGCTATTGAATGACGACCATTTCAATCCTGGCAAAAAAAATAATCCCTATCAGTTCATGAATGCAGAGCAGATACTCCCGCTATATTCTGAGCCAAAAGAAAAGAGAAAACAGAAGATGCAAGAGTTGGAAAGAGAATTCACAGTCAACATTGAGAAGATAAAGGACAAGGAAAACTATACCCGCATCGCTGTTCCATTTGTCATGGAAAGATATAGACTTCATCACAAAGACAAAGGTGGCAAAAAGCTTGCGAAAAACGAAGCGCATAATATCGCCAGCAGGGTATATGAATCTGCCCATGAATTCAACATCCCTGTAGTAGACTATCTTGCGTTGATATCCAACGAGAGCAAGTTTATCAATGGCCTTGGAGATGAGCGCTTCATTAATAAAAAGAAACCTGAACTGAGCAACCATTCCGAAGGCTACATCCAGATGAGGATAAAAACTCAGAAATGGGTTTTGAAGAAGATGAAAGAGGAAGGCATTGAAGGACTTCCGAAAACAATACCTTATGATACTATCATAAAAGGCAAGAGAGATAGCCTACTTAATCACTCTGAGCTTCAGTTCAGGCTGGGGGCGTGGTATTTCAGGCATTGCTTACTAAAATCAGGCTGGAATGGAGAAAGCAGAGTGATACCAGCGGAAATAATTGATAAGGCATTGAGTAAGTACAACATGGGACACAATGCTGATACGCAGAATGAAAAATATATTGAACGCGTCAATGAGGAAAAAGAGATATATCAACAGACAGTCCCTGATTCTTAAGCCTTAATCATATCTTTGTATTCAAACAATAAACTTTTTATCCAACCACCACGTTCTTTGCTCCATGAACATACGCTGCATCAAGTGCAAAGGCCGAGACCCGAGCATCTGCGGAAGGACTTTCTGTCCTATAATGGTCAAGATTGGCGCACAGAAGAAAGTTAACATGGAGGCAAAGCAGGATTTCTTTGGCCAAAGCCCTAATGTGTTTGTAGGAAGGTTCGGCTATCCAGAAGTCAATGTAGGCATACTCGGAGTGGAGCAGTACGAGGAGCACGATAATCCCCTACTCTGGTCCAGGGAGAACTATGACATAGCCAAGATAATAGATTTGAGGAGCAGCCTCATCAATTCTAATTTCAAGGCCAAAATCACAGGCTTCAAGGAGCGCTTCTTAGAGCTGAGCAGGGAAGTCGGGATGGCAGAGAAGCCAGTTGATGTTGAGGTGAACCTTTCAAAAAAGCCTGTGTTCTCACTAAGCTTTGAGCAGGACGTAATGCCTCACGGCCCTAATGTGAAGCTCAAGAACGCGCGCATAACAGAGAATCCCAAGATACCTGCTATAGTAGACAAAGTAGTGGATGATGTTGATTTCAAGGCAAGCAATGCTCTTAATTATTTGTACAAAAAGAATCTTGATGAACATTACCTTACAAGGCTTCTGAGTATCGGAACTCTGGGTATGAAAAAGCAAAGAAAACTTGTGCCTACAAGATTTGCTATAACCGCAGTAGATAGCAATTTAGGTAATAATCTCGTGAAAGAAATAAAAGAATATAACCAAACCGAATATCTTGCATTTTTCGGGGGGTATTTAGGAAATTATTTCTTGATTCTCCTATTCCAAGAAGTTTACTCATATGAGCTTTTTGAGACTTATGCAGCCAATGCGAGCTGGAATATCAGCAAGGAAACAGCGTATACAACTGATTATGAGCCTTATGATGGTCGGAAGAGCTATGCTGAGAATTGCGGAGGAGGATTCTACGCTGCAAGATTATCGTTGCTTGAGAAACTAAGTGGAATAAAACGTCAGGCGAGCTGCTTGTGCTTGCGATTCATAACCGGAGAGTATTATGCGCCTTTAGGTGTCTGGGTTGTGCGCCAAGCAGTCAGGAAAACGCTTGAAAATAAGCCAATTGAGTTCTCATCAAAAGAGCTTATGCTTGCTTATGCAAAAGACCTTGCAAAAAAGAAATTTAGTTACGATATTTCTGAGATTCTGCAAAAGAGCATCCTGCTGAACAATATCAAGGCACAGAAGAAATTAGGCTCATTCATGTGAGTAAAGCACTGGACATGTTGACGTGAAGCTTATAAATAGAAGTTCTCTCAAATCTTTTGAAATGGCTCGCCCATTTAAATCCCCTCAAACAAGGCTCAGCTCTTAAATTATGATTTCGTTTTTTGAAACTGAAATCATTTAGAGAGCTTCACCCGGGAATTAAACTCGGTGATTTGAAATGAACTCGCATGAAAATAATCAAAAGATTTGCTTGAGAGAGCCTGCTGAAAACACGATTAGGCTTGACTTATTTGACTTGCATGATAAAATCAAGGATAACAAACCTGAAAAATGGCTTGTTGTAAATGGAAAAAAACTTAAACAAAGAGTTAGCGAGCTCGTACAAGAGATTGAGCATCAGGGTATATCGAATTCTGAATTGGTAAAGCACATGATGAAAAAACTCAACGTCTCGATAACTACTGCTGAACGATTAGTTTATCTGAGAAAAGAATGGTTTTCTTTAGTTTTCATAAAAGAACTTTTGATTATCTTGAATAAAGAAAATCTCAAGTTCAAGCTTCAGGAAGAAATAGAGTTCATCAAGGTGAGCCAGCCTCCGCTCAAAGTGCTAAAAGCGCCAAAATACTTGACTTTGAAACTCTGCAAAATTGCCGGGGCACATGCTGCTGACGGAACAATCCATGAGAATTTCTTCTGCATAACTGACCATTATCGCAGTAACTTGGTTGCATTTCAAAAATGGCTAAAAGAAGCGTTTTATTTGGATGTGAATGTAGGTAAAATTTCTGAGAACGAATGGCGAATCAGGTTTCATAATAAAGTCTTCACAAGGTATTTGACAAAATTCTTTGGGTTTCCATCTGGATGTAAACAGTACACTGTCAATGAGCCGGAAGTAATCAAAAATTCCCCTTTAGAGTTCAGAAAGGCTTTTGCTTTAGGTGCTTTGACATTTGAAGCAGGCGTAGGCATTAAGCATCAAGCCGAGTTCTGCGTAGTTAGTAAAGAATTCCGAGATTCTATAAGTGAGATATTGAGGGTTTGCAACATAAAACATAATTGCATGGAAAAACAAAGCAACAATTATTGGCGTCTCTGGAGTAATACTCTAAATAAAGATGATGCTCTTCACTGGCTTGAGTTTTTTGAGCCAAAAACAGAAAAATGGCATAAGTTGAGAGATTATATTTATGGCTTTTCAAGACTAGTCTGTTCTTTTGATGAGGCTCAAGCCATTCTTGGCTCAATATATCAGAAGCAATCTTCAAGCAAGGTAACCATTATAGATGTTTTATTGGCTTTGAAGGAATTGAAGCAAGCATGTAGATATGAAATCGTCATCCACCTTAAGAAAAACAAACACCTTGATTCATACGGAGGCAAATGGGCTCACTCGCTTAAGCATTATCTTGACATTCTTAGAAAAGCTAACATAATCTCAGTTGAAAGAAAAACATTTGGGAAAAAGAAATCATTTGGAAGCATAGTGAGGGAAGTTTACTGCTTTAATGACAATATAAGTGACTGGAGGTTGCCTGAACGAGATAATTATTTTGTTGATGATTTGCCAATTTAGAGTATTTATTCAATTCCTTGGTTGATAAGGAACCTCCAAATAAGCCTTCTGCATGAGCAAGATGCTTTCTTCTGAGCCTGAATGTGTTGGCGTATTTGCTATAAGCAAGCCATCCCTCAAGGAAATCATAGACTGCATCATAATCTATTTTCTTGGCCTTGTATTCTAAGCGCATTAATTCTAGTTTTTTCCTGAATTTTATCAGGTTTCTTTTCTTTAATAGCCGATGATGCGAATATATTCTTAATCCCAGAAAATCAGTTCCTGCGTACAGAGGGTGTATCTTAGATTTATCTGGGTGGAGTTGCAAAGCAAGTTTCTCTTTAAGGAAAGAATTGATTTGTTCCTTTAAATTTTCAAGCTGCTCTGCTGAGCAGTGAAGAATGACAAAATCATCCACGTATCTGATGTAATGCTTTGCTTTTAAAACATGCTTAACATATTGGTCAAGCTCATCCAGGTAAACATTCGCAAAAAATTGTGAGGTTAGGTTGCCAAGCGGCATGCCTTTGCCTTGCGTTTTAGTTTTATGATTAGAGAGGATTGTTCTAATCAACCAAATGATGCGCTTATCATTGATTCTCTTTCGAATTAGCCTAACAAGGACTTCGTGGTCGACTGTATCAAAGTAGTGCTTTACATCTGCCTTGAGGGCAAAGCCTTTTATTCCTTTGGCTTTCTCAAGTTTTGTGAGGTTTCTGCTGGCTTTGTTCTTAAAATGCTCAAATCTTTTTATGGCTGCGAGTGTTCCCTTGCCTTTGCGATTTGCATAACTGTCATAGATGAAAGCCTTGTCAAATATCGGCTCTATGATGTTGCAGAGTGCATGATGAACAACTCTATCTCTAAAATTTGACTTGCTGATGACTCTTGTCTTTGGATCCCTAAGAATGAATGTTTTCAATGGTTTTGGCTTGTAAGCGTGAAGCAACAATTCTGTTCTTAGAAGAGCAAGATTTTCTGCAAGGCTCTTTTCAAAATCAATCACGTATTGTTTTTTGATTTTATGTTTTCGGGCTTTGCGCCATGCAAGCTCGAGATTCTTGTATGAGCACAGCTCTTGCCATAAATCTCTTGGCTTTTTCATTATTATGATCTCAGCAATGCTTTGGGCTATTCCACGAACGCGGTTATTATTGTTATCTATGTTCCTGTTGCTGGCATTGAAGTTGCTATTGTTGTTGAAGTTGTTGAGCCTGCCAACACGCGCCACAGTTGTAGCTCTTTTACTGCTTCTAGCACCGCTACTTCATCCTTATAACTCTGGAGTTATGTGTCGCAGCTGAATTTCATGACATAAGCTGATAAGCTTGTGCCGTAGTAAAAGGGCGTGTAGTCCAAGCATTACTCCACAAAAAACAAAAAAATAGAGCTTGTGCTGAGACAAAAAAGAAAATAATGAAAGAGTTTAATAAAGCTTACTGTTTTTGATAGAACTTGTTTGCTAAATCCAATAGTCCTGCTGCTCTTTTCTTATTTAGGTGTTCTAACGCTTCTTCTGGCTTTGCTAAGAGCGCATCGTAAGCTTTATCATAATCAAAAGTAATTATTTTCGCGGCGTCGCCTTCGGCGACTGAATCACGACGTACCCCACGAACGCGGTCAATATCGTCATCCACGTCCCCGTCGCCGGCACCGAAGTCGCCATCGTAGTAGAAGCCGTCGAGCCCGCCAACACGCGCCACAGGACCATCTTTTGTCATATTTTGGACGTATTCAGGATTCAGGACATAAATTCTTGTCTTGCTTATGCCTGCTTCGCTAAACATCTCCATTGTTTTCACAAATTGTTTTCCCTTGCCATGAACCTGCTCTGCCAAAGCTCTCTGAGCCTTATTAAGCTTATCATGCTTTTTAGTGTCAATCTCAAAAAAACTCCATTCGCTATCATACTTAGTCAAACCTAAATCTGACAAAGCATAATGCTTAGCACCGCCATTCTTTTTAGCAGCCTCTTTTTGTATCAATGAGAAATTATCAGCTTTTACTTTGTAGTTGCCATTCTGCCTTATCTGGCTTACTGCATCAGCAATATTATCTTGCTTAAGAACAGGATTCAATGCAGTATCAGTAAAATAAAGAACAGCTTGGCTGCCTTCAACATTATAAACACAACCATCGCCAGTAATGAACCACTCGCTCCTAAGGCTTTTATCCTTTATTCTCTGTCTTTGAATCTCACTAGCTCCCCGAATAGACTCAGGAATAAGCTGTGCATGAGCCTTGTCAAGAGGACAAGGGATATTAACCAAATTTTCCAATCCTTTAACTTGAGCCATATTATCATCCCCCAAATATTATTTTTGAATAGATACTTTTTTAGCTCTTTTGAGTCTAAATATGTTTATTTCTTTATAAACTTTTCGTTTTTTAACCACTCAATAGTAACTAAATAAAGTTGGATTTAGCGTTTTGTAAACCCAAATCTTTTTATTCCCATTCTCAATTCGTGTTCTTATGGAGCTTATTGATTTTAAAGTCAAATTCCAGGAAGCGCTTGCGCGCAACGAGTCCATAGTCTTCTTCTGCAGCTGCGAGATAGTCTATAGCGGCAGGGCAGAGGCTTTTCTTGCTCGCGGCGACAGGATAATTGTTGTCAAGGCAGACAATACCATGCTTGTGCACCAGCCAGAAGGAAGCAATCCCATCAACTACATGAGGCCTAACTCCAAGATTGAGCTTCACGATCTCGACAATCATCTCGTATTAAAAGCCCAGAACCTTGATTCCAAGGACTACATTGACATGGAGATCTTCAGGGTTCACAGCTTCATGAGCCACAAGCTTGAGGACGGAATAAAGCAGGAGCTTGCAGGCAATGAGAAAGACATGAGCGACATGATAAAAGATCATCCTGAGCTTATAAGCCCTGATTTCAAGCCATTAAGCAGAGAAGAGCACACCACCTTCGGATTCATTGATGTGTTTGGCCATGACAAGAAAGGAAATCTTATGATTGTTGAATGCAAAAGATACACTGCTAGTTTGCAATGCGTTACCCAACTCAGACGCTATGTTGAGAAGATTAGTGAGCTGAAAGGGCTTCCAATGGAAAGAGTTAAAGGAATTCTTGCAAGCCCTACTATCAGCCCCAATGCCCTTGACATGCTCAAGAAATGGGGCTTTGAATGGAAGCTCGTGAATCCTCCCAAGAGATTGGAGAGATATAATAAGGATCAAAAGACTCTTGGAGTTTTTTGAGGCTTGAATATTATTTGATACTATTTGTTAACTTTTATCGATGCATCAACTATTATCTTAACGCCTGTTTTTCTTAAATGCCACTCGGACATCTCGAAATTATAGGGTGTGTTTGCCAGGGATGGCATCAGTATGTGGTGGTCCTTGTCCTGATATATCCCGTCTGGAATAACCAATGTTTCAATTCCTGCCTCTATTATGGACTTAGCGCAGTCAGCACAGGGAAACCATCCGCTAAGATACATGGTGGCTCCGCGCGTAGCTAAACCGTCCTTGGCTGCACGTGATATCGCTCTCCTCTCTGCATGAACTGCAGGGCAAAGGTAAAGGTCGTGCAGGTTAGGTTCTTTTTTCATAAAGCACTTGGTGTGGGTTATTCCTTGCGGTGGACCGTTCCATCCGAGAATGTATTCTCTCTCGCGTGTTTCTATCACTGCAGCAACAGCGTATTCAATGCATGTTTTCTTGCTTAATGCCTCTTTTAATAGCTCTCTAATGTCCTCCTTCATGATAATCACCCATTTCTTAACTTAAAATTTAAAATATCCTACTTGCACATTCCGCAAGCCTTGAGGCCTTTCTTCCTTGCCTCGTCAGAATTAGTGAATATCAGCAAGTTCTTGCCTTTTACTCTCCTAAGGCTTAGGCAGCTTTTCTTGTAATGATATTTTGAGCCTTCTTTTGCTGCATACACATTGAGCTCTTTCTTCTTGGGCTTGGGAGCTATCTTTTCCTCTAGTTCTCTCAATTTCTTCTCTGCGCCTTCAAGGATGGCTTTCTCGCTGATGAGCCTTATCTTCTCGCTGATGTTCTTCACTCCGTCATCAATCTTCTCAAGGTCTCTCTTGACTTTATCGAAATTTACCTTGGGAGCCTCTTTCAGCTCCTTTATCTCTGGAATCTCCTGAGTCTTTTTCTCGTCGTAATCAAAAACCATTGAGCGTGGTATGTCAGCAGCCCATCCGTTATTCTCTTCATCCTTGGACTCTTGCTCTTCAATTAGGAAATTGGTAAAATCCTTATCTTCATGCTTGGGCTCTTCCTCATCGTAGGCATCATATACTATCTTCTCTATCCTCGGCTCCTCCATGTCCACTATCCTAGCCTTGGATTTTAATTCAGGCTCAAAAAACTCTGCCAATTCCTGCAGCTCATCTTTTTCTCTGAAAGACTCAAGGTCTTTTTCATCTGTTCCCTCCTTAGACTGCTTCTTCTCTGCTTTTTTCCTCTTGGGTTGAAACCTTCCTTTGAAGAGCAGGATGAGCAATTCTATGAAATAGATGATGAACACCAGTAGCGCAAGAATTTCTGAAGTAGAACTCCTGCCTGTGAGCACTACAAAGAGCATGAATCCCAGGCTTATCACTGCTGCCCAGAAGGCAAACCAATGCTCGAATTTCAGTGTCTCTTCCTTGTAGAAGAAGTAGAGCATCAGTGCCTGGCAAGCGATGAATATCACTATCAAAGTGGCTAAGGCTATGATATCCTCTACCATGAACATCAGAGGTATGATTATTGCACTTATTACCAGTAAGAATATTGCTTTGTTTCGAAACATCTTGACCCCTAAATTTAGGGAATAAATTGGATATATAAAACTTTTCTTTTCATAACCACTTTCGAGTAGTCTAATAATTTATTGCCTCTATGTTTTCAACGCTTAGATTTATAAATCATCCTGCACACCCATTATGAAATGAAGGTGAAGCCTGAACTGATAGAGATTATCAAGGCCTGGCTAGCGATAAGCATAGCCTTCGGCATACTTATCCTGCAACAAGACAAAACCTTGCTTTTTAGCATAGGAGTGGCTGCAATAACAGTCGGACTAGGCTTCCTAGCTCACGAGCTAGCCCACAGGCACTATGCGAGGAAATTCGGGAAGCACGCAGAGTTCAGGGCAAACAACCTGATGTTGGGGCTGGCTATCATCATGAGCTTTTTTGGGTTTATAATCGCAGCTCCAGGAGCAGTCATCATCTCAGGCTTTGTTAACAAAAAAGAAGGGGGAATAATAGCAGCTTCAGGTCCAGCAGCCAATCTAATCGTGGCGCTGCTCTTCCTGCCACTAGTGTTTGTCTTCCCAACAGTAGCCTATTACGGCCTGATGATAAACGCCTGGCTCGCGCTCTTCAATCTGATACCTTTTCCTGGATTTGATGGCCACAGGATCTTTGATTGGAGCAAACCAATCTACTTTGTCATGATAGGAATAGCCATAGCAATGAATTTAATCCAAACAGTATTGCCCAACATCATCCCAGTATAAAAGGTGATAAAATGTGCCCAAAGGAAAGTGACCTCCCCTCTGAAGAAGTGGCCAAGAAAGAGTTTGATGATTATGAGATGCCAGCCTATGACAAGAAATCTATGAAAGAGATAAGGAAGAAGATTGATAGCAATGGCTACAAGGCAATTGAAGAAGTCGAGCAGCACCAGGAATTCCTCGAGGACATGGCCAACAGGCTCAAGATGATAATCCAGGGCGAGAGAGGTATGGGAGCGACAGAGTGGGAAAGCGACAGGCAGCTCAACGAGATCCAAAGCCTCTACTTCGAGCTGGAGCAGCTCAGAAGAAAATTTGACCAGAATAAATGATAAGGAGCTAGCTAAAATGAAATGTGACATCTGCGGAAAGAAGATTGAGACGACGTTCCTCAACAAGCCCATAGGCACCTACATGAAGGACTCTAAGAAGAAGAAAAAGGTTGTGTGCAACGAGTGCCAGAAGAGGCACACCAAAGAACAATTAATAACGAAACTTTAAATAATCCATTGGATATTTCTATAATCATGCCTCCGTAGCTTAGTGGCTTGAGCAGCGCACTCGTAATGCGCAGGTCGTGGGTTCAACTCCCATCGGAGGCTTCCTATCTGCTAGTTTAAAGCCTATTCAACAATTTGTAAAGGCTTTTTGTCAAGGCTTTGAACTTGGAAATTCCAAAAAGATGACGGAAAAAGACAAAAATCAGATAACCTAGACGCATGTCTTTTTAGTTTTAGGAATAAGTAACGTAACATTTTTATAGCTGCCCGAATATCCTTTTATCTTATGAAACATAAACTTAGTTTAGTATTTGTTCTTATAATCACTGTTTTGCTTACGAGCTGCACACAAAAAACGAATGATTTGAAAGCCGATACTACTTCAATTCAAGAGAATCTTCCTATCGAACCTCAAACTAAACCTGAAGAAACACATCCCATTTTAACTAGCAAAGAAAACTGCAATTTCAATCAAAAGGAGATTGACGACTTAACATTATCGGTTGAACAATTACCTGAAGAGTTTCAAGAAAAGAATTCGTGGGGCGAATGGAAATATGGTGTTACACCAGAAATAAAATATGATCTTTATGCTCAAGTTCTCACTGCGCCTTATGATTCTAATGTAAGCATTGCTTCTTTAAGATTTTCGAATGCAGAAAATGGAAACTCTTATACTGAAATAGGGTATGCTATAATTGAGTTTGACGACGCAGAAAAAGCCCGTGACGCTTTCAAGTATAGTAAAGAAGATGCAATGACAAATGAAAATATTAAACAAGATAGCGGAAGTTATGGGGATGAAGATTATGAATATTACAATGATTTCGGATATCCACCTTATGTCATTAGTTTCAGAAAAGATCGATTTGTTTTCTCAATCAATACACGAACCGCGAATAAAGAAAAAAG
>JBGOZE010000036.1:0-12603 GCA_041479965.1 Candidatus Nanoarchaeia archaeon
ATGTATAAGGTCATGACATATGTCACCAGTTAAAATAATGATGCGAAATCATGGTATTTTTGAGCTGGAGACTGACCATTCAGGCTGCTATGCGGCCTGAAATGATTGTATCTTAGTCTGAACAGCTCAAGGTCGTTGTTGCAGAAGTTTATTTCTTCGTCTATGGTTTTGAAGAGTCTTTCCACTTTGCCGTTGGTTGTAGGGCTGTGAACTTTAGTTCGGATATGTTGTATGCCTCTTCTTCTGCACCAGATGTCAAATCTGCTGTGCTTGCTGTTTAAGCCGTATGCTCCTCCATTATCTGTGAGTATTTGCTTTGGTTTTCCATGCTTCTTAATGAGCTGGTCAAGTATATTGGTTACAACATTTGTTGTAACATTGTTAAGCTTAACCAAAGCAAGATTGTATCTTGAACAATCGTCCAGAACTGCTAAAGTGTAGCAGTTAAGCTTATCCTGCTCATCAGTATGATCCATCTGCCATAAACTATTAGGATGCTCTCTTTGCCACCTAACCCATTTCACTCTTTTTCCTTTGGTTTTGGTTTCACGACAAAGATTATGCATCGCAATTATCCTTTTGATAGACATTTCAGAGATTCTAAGATGTTTAAGATAGTGGCTTAACTTCTCTTGTCCCCACCCTGTTTGCTTCCGCAAACAGATAACTTCCTGCTCAATAGCAGGAGTTATTTTATAATGAATAATCTTTGGCCTGCGTGATTTATCACTCAAATCCCAATTACCTTCATCTAAGCGACAAACCCATCTCTTAAGCGTTCTTACACTCAGTTCATACTCAAATTGAGCACGAATAATTGCTCTACATTTAGAATATGAAAACCCTTTGTTCTTCAACTTGAAAAATTCCCTCCTAAGAAGTTCTTTTTGCATAAATCAATCACCCCAAATTCAGCAAAAACAGCTGAATTTAAAGGGTAGTGACATATGTCATGACCCAGCACACTATAACTCACGATATAAGCCTACTAGAAAATTATATTTAATTACCCAAAGAAGAAAATTTATTCTTTCTTGTTGATGAGCTCTGTGAGCTCGCCGATTTTCTTTATGAAAGAGCTTTTCTTGTGCTCAAGCCCATCAAAGCTCTTGTGCAAGTCCTTGACATAGTCCTTGACATTGCTGTGCTGCGCAGCCAGCTCAAAGCTGATGGCCTTGGTTATCAGTGCCTGCAGGTCCTTCTCAAGCTCTACCTTGTCCTTCTCAAGCGTTGCTATAAGCTCCTGGGTCTTGGCTTTCTTGTCAAAGAAAGACTTGAACTTATCAGCAGCTTCCATGCTTTCTGACTTGTATTTCTCAATCTTGCTCTTCTTGTCCATTACCTTTTTAAGGATTGAATCCTGGATTGCCAGTATCTTCTCCTCCTTATCTTTCGCAGCTGCCATGACTGGCTCTAGCTCAGTCTTCATCCTGAAGCTCAAATCTTTCTGCAACTTGTCAGATTCCTTGATATAATAGTTTACTTTTTCAAGGGAGGTCTTTACAGATTTCTTCTGATCATCCATCTTATTCTCCAATGACTTGGTTATCTCCTTCAAAGCCTCCACCCTCTTCCTGAGGTTGTCCTCTCTCTTCTCTAAGTAGGCTAGTTCTACCCTGGATTCTTCTATCTTGGACTTCTCGAGGTGAATATCCTCGATGAATGCATCGTGCTTCTTTTTCTGCTCTCCTATCTGGCGGTGGATGTTCTCTATCATCTGCTGATAGTCAAGCCTCTGCTGGAGTATATCATTGTCAATGTTCCTCTTAAGCTCCTCGTAGTGCTTGAGCTCCTGCAGCTCCTCCCTGACCTGATCTATGTCGCTGCCAATGGCATCCTTGAGCTTGGCAAACTCCTCTTTAATCCTCTCCAAGCCCTCAGACTCCCTTTCCAATGACTTGAGAGCAGTCTCCACCTTCCTTGTGAAAGCATCTTTCTTGGAAGAATACTCCTTTGCTTTCTTCTCTACTTCTCCCTTGGAGAGCTTCCTCTCGCAAAGATAAGTCCTGCTAAGCTTGTACTCCATCGTTATCAAGCCTTCGTCTTCTAAGAAATCAGCCCATTCCTGGATAACCAGTATGCTTACTCCCAGCTCATTTGCAGCATCATTAATGCTGACCCTTTTCTTGTGGTTTATGAGGTCTACGAGCTTGTCTACACCGGTCTCTATGTTATGCTGGGTCATAAACTACCTCTTTTTTGTACCTTTTAAGCATGAGGTATTTGTGGGTATAAAAACATTTCGGTGTAACACCCTTCACAGGCTTAAGAAAAGCTTAGCTTATCACCTATTTTAGTGTTTTTCATGATTCCCGGCAGCAGCTCAATCACATACATGGCTTTGACCTTGGGAAAGTAATCTGTGAAAGGCTTTAGGCCTTTCTTGATGTCAACAACCTTCTTGTCCTTGTCAAGGAATATGATGTCTATGGGGTAGAACACGCAGAACATGGTGATTTCGATAGTCCTCTCTTTCCTGAAAGCAAATATGAGGCCGTAGTCAGGCTTTTTCCTGAACATCAAGCCAGTGCCCTGGGTGAAGATGCTCCTGAGTACCTTGGCCTTCTCTATTATCGTGAATTTCTTGGTCTTATTAGCTATCATTTTTATGGGCAGGTGGTCAGTATGTGCTCTACCTCATATTGGGTTGTATGGTTTGAATCTATCTTGAACCACAACGGCGTTCCCTTGACGCAGCTGACATTCTCATAGCCAGTTATGTTGCTGAAAAGTATGTAGTCGATGATGCTCTTCGAGGAGGAGTATTCGACATCCTGAAGCTCAGGTATATCCACAAAGCTCTCTATACCATAAGGCGAACTTGAAAAGTTGCCTTCAAGCCTCATCAGGAAGCTAGGGGCCAATGGGTTGGCGACATAAAATGAGTTATTCACCAAAAGCATAAGGTTAGTAGTGTCATTGGTTGCATGATCAACATAGTCAGTAATGCTATCATTATTCCTGATGGTGTTAGGCACCCTTCCCAGCGTGGCGACGCTGTAGACAGGGTCTCTTATGCTGATGATCGAAACATTGGTTGTGTAAACCTTAGTGAAGTCCCATTTAGCAAGCCCTTTCTGGTCAGTGATGTTGATTCTGGCAATCACATCCACAGTGACGCTCCAAGGTGATTGATGGTAAAGGTTTATTCCTATGACGTTGATGTCAATATCAAGCCCTATCATGCCAGCTATTAATCTAAGCTTATCAAGATAATCCGCGTAGGTCGAATTCACGAGCACATCCACTTGCGTATCATTGACAGTGCCGTTATAAAAGGCAATCCTGAATAGATCCTCACTATGGTCAAGATACTGGCCTGACCTGGCGACATAATCCTCAAGAGATATCAATGACCTGAAGCCCGAGATGTATATCACTCTTCCAGAGTCAGAATCTATGCTTCTTATGAAGTCATTGATGGTCCTTATCCTGGTCTCAACTACCTTCTGCCTGTCAGTGTAGCTGTATTCTTTGTAAGCAAGAAAGATGAAGATCATCACACCAACCATTATTGAAACGAGAAGCAGATAGAACACGCCGTGCTTATCCGATAAAAGTAATGGTTTTTTCATTTTTCTTTGCGTCCTCACTGCCATACCTTAGCCTTTACTAATGTTGGGCCCCAGAGATAGGGTACTGAAGATACTGTGGTGATTACTATTTCGATATCAGTTGAATCCAAATTGACGAATATCTTGCCATTATCATCAAAGTCAAGCTCTTTCAGAAGATTGAAAACAGCAACATCATAGGCATCTGTCGGGTCATAGGAGCCGTCCTCTAATGTGTGGTTGTTTTCTGTAAAGCTGCAAGTCTTGCTGCCAGCATAACTGTCAGGTATCAATTTGATGCTGGTGGAGTTGTCTTCAAACTGCAAGGTCCAAGCACAGCCTCCTATATGCTCTACCACTTCTGAACGCGCAGTAGATGAAGGGACGAGCGCAGTATAGATGAGCGAGTTGTTTTTAGAGCAACCTGTTGAATTGCGGTAATCATCACCAGTATCAGTATAGAACTGGTTGGTGCCATTCACAAATAGGTTCGGAGGTGCATGCACCAGATAGGGATCGCCTAACCGGATATAGCTGGAACCGTATCCTGACAGGTTATACACTAAATTCGAGTTTATTATCAATGTCCTGGTCCAGTGCTCTCCTGAGTAAGAAGTTACTTTGGCATCCATTATTCTTATGCCTGACGGTATATTCACAGAGGGAGAGCAGCTGTTGAAAGGCTGTGATTGCATCTCAACTGATATCTCGTTGGGCTGCGGTTCTTCGACAATTGGTGTATATGTGTAATTGATGTATGAATCTCCGTATAGGTTTGAAGCTGAAAGATTGCCTCCGGTAAGTATTATTGTCTGGCTCCTAACAGTGGCAGAGATTATATGCAACACAACTTGGTTATAGAAATCAGAAAGAGCAGAAGTATTATCGCTCTTCGCATAGAGGCCTTCTCCGCAATAGGCCATGCCCTGCAATGTCGGCTCATCAGAACTAGCGCTGAATCCTACTGCAAACACCTGAATCCCCCACCTCTGCCTGGCAGTGCATGCTGCTTGTATTGCGTCATCACTTGCCGTGTCAGAGCTACCATCGCCATCAAGGTCTCCTGTTGTGCCCTGCTCACTGCATTCCTCGTTTGCCTGTCCGTCAGTCATTATCAGCATGGCTCCCTGTTCTGTCTTATTAATTCCTACTAATTCAAGATCGAATTTAGCGCTTGCTTCCTCATTGGTCAGGTCTACAGCAACAACATTATCTCCCAGCATAAAATAGGTGCTATCAATGAAAATTCCTCTGCGGTCCCAGTAAGTGCCATTCAAGTTTTCCTGGCCATCAAAAACCAGGTTGCCATTAAGATAAACCTTGGCACGGTCATCACTTAAAAAATTAAGCACCCCTCTTCGAACGAGGCTTAGGTCTGCGATGTTGAAATGCTTCCTGAAATAATAGTGGTCTGTATGGTTGCTTACTCTTATTTGGATATTATCAAGATAGGCATACCCCCATTCATCAGAACCATCCGCCCTTAGCTTCCCTCCTAGGTGCAGGTAATAAAGCCCTGCTGTGCTAATCATGCTTGTCAAGTCTATCAAGGCGTATCCCTGGAATTCCTGGTTAGGATTGTCAACTGCATATATCTCAGGATATGTGTCGCCATTATTATGCGTTGAATCACGATGCGTGCCAAGCCAGTATTCACTACCATTAGGCCTTATCCATTTGCCCTTAATCCAAAACTCATCTGAGCCCTCAAAAGGATCATCATTGCCATTCCACTCATAATAAAATGAAAGGGTTGCTGCGCCATTATTGCTTAACAAGGTAATCATTTGGCTTGTTATGTTAACAGTAATTCCATATGCTCCTGAACAATCATAGCCAGAGCAGCGATTCCTTGCAGGAGAGCCTGTCCTGAAATCCATATTCAAATGGCTGCCGCTTGCTCCATTGAAGTCCACATCATTATCATAACCATAGGCAGAGGCTCCTCCTGCCCAATCCCATCCGTCATTAGCTCCGCTTACTCCGAAAGTGTTGGCTGTGCTGTTTATTGTTCCAGAAGTGAAGTCATTAGGCGGGCCAGCAACATCTCCTGCATTCTCCCAGAGATTGGCATAAACAACTTCGCTGCTTAAAGCAGAGGAACCAAGTTCTGTGTTGACAGGGACACCTCCCGTCCCAGCATCGTGCCCTAAGACTGCATTGCCGCTCGACCAACCAGTATCATCATAGTCAAACTCATACCAAGCATCCCCTTCGCTATCATTTGCAGGAAGGCCGAGGAAAGAATGGGTGTTATTTTTCCAACTGGTCTTATTGGCAATTAAAACAGTTCTGACAGCGCCTCTTATTAACTCGTTTCTTGCACTATTTATTCCACAGCAGATGCAAGTATTTCCGTTAGCATTATATCCTGTATCCGGGTTTGCTGTGCCGATCACGTTGTTTATGCGAGTAAGGTTTGTAGTCGGGGCAACCGTGTCTAAAGTGTCTGTGCTGGTAGAATAAGACACTAGGCCGATAGTGTTTCCTGAAATATTAAGCACATCAAAAGCAAATTTCTTGTCAAGACATTTAGCCACGCTAAGCCTTTGTGTATCACTATCATTGATTTGCGGATCATCACAGTTCCACTTGTTACCGTTATCCCAATCAGCTCCCACCATCTTCCAATCCATGCTTCCGCTAACATCTGTCACAAGCATCACTTCAGAATTTCCCAGAAGCTGTGATTCATATGTGAGGTTCTCAAAGCCCATCCTCAAGGGAACAGTGCTCCTGCTGAGATCAGAGTAATTGATAATTGTCCTAAGCAGGGCATCGTCCAAGGTTATGTTTTGTTCTGTGATGCTGCTGGTGTCAATCCATACAGTAGTATTTCCTATGGTCAAGTAAAAAGTGTTATTAATCATGACACTATGGTCTGCTAGGTAGTGCAACATTATTTGCATCCGGGTCAGGTTGCCTGGCACATAGAAGCTATCAAATAGGTTGACTATTCCGGTGATTTCTGGGAATTGGTACTTGCTGCTAGTCGTTGAAATGGTCTGCTGAAGCTCATCAGTCTTGTAATCTACACGAATGTTGCCGCCCATTACATAGGCTTGATTGATGTTGCCTTGAAAATCTAGGGTCACGTTATTGATGCCAGGCGTCACAGAGTTGATAGAGCTGTTGCAGAAAGTCACATCCCATTTGTCTGGCGTCATATTGGTGTTTATGGGTGTCAGGAGATCGCAAAAGATACCATTGATGTAAAGATTGAAAGGGGCCACAGCATTCAGCTCCACTATTATCTTGGTAATGTCAGAAGCATCGACATCAGTAGGTATTCTCTCAATAGCCGCACTTATCTCGCCCTGCCCAACAAACCCTCCGAAATAGGCAAAGCTGCTGGTCCTCTTGTCAGATATCCTTCTCAGGTAAGCAGAGGATGTCGATCCTGAAAGCGGTGCTCCTTGCGCAATGCCTGTTATCATCCTCTCGCCAGCCACCAAATCATCTGTGCTTCCCACTGTCTGGCTATGCTCAAAGACGACATCATTCTCAAAAGTGAGATGCATCCCTGTATTGTTAGGGAAAAGGTTCTGCAGGATAGAATCTGAGAGATTCTGTGCGAAAGCGATTTCGCCTGTAGCCCAGTAAGTCCCTATTTGCTCCAGGACTGAAAGATTCCCGTTCGTGTTCGGACTGGTATTCAGATAACTCTGCAAGGAATCAGGAAGCTCGTCAATTCTGAGTTCTGAGAGCACTGTGAGCACATCAGTTGTCAGGTACTCCAGGTTCTCTCTCGGATGCTCCTTTATGAGGTTCTGTGAAATCAGGATGAGCCCGCCTACAAGTATGGCAGAAGCCAGCAATGCATCCATGGTGAACATGAAGCCTTTCCTATTTCTGATTAGCTTGTTGTGCTTCCTTGTTTCATTCAGGTAAGTTCTTGGAGCGCCTATTCCCGCCATACATAGACCTCCATTCGGGTGACTGATGAGTTAAAGACAACAAACCTATCTAGCTTGACCAGGTCATCGTAGTTTGCAGGCAGCGCTTTGCCTATGTGACACAGGCCGCATGAAGATGCGCACGAGCCACAGGATGAATCAAAGTCAATCAGGTCTCCCTCTGGTGTTTTGAACATCACCAAGAAATCATACTTAGTTTGGAGCTTGGTCTTTAGTGATGAGTAGCTCATGTTTTGATTCATGGCTCTTGCTACTTTGGTGGCATCCAATCTTTTTTCGACAAGAAGACCAGGTCGTATGACTGAACTTTCATTCCAGTCAACAGGATATCCTTCTGAGAGCAGCATCTCGCTTATCTTGCCTGCATCTGTTTTGAGCTCTTCATAGGTGTTGTTGGTTGAGAAGCTGTTGATGATTATCTTGAATGACAGGATTATTGCTAACAGGAATATGAGCAGGCTTATGGTGTAGTCAGAAAGCCACACCTGCGCTTTTGCATTTCTGTTCTTTTTGTGATGCATTTTTATTCTCCTTGTGAAATTTCAACTTATGGTGACGGTGCCTGACAAGGTCTTTCTTATTGTGTTGTTTCCTTTTGTGAAAGTCCCGGTAACATCTGGGATGGCGAACACCATCATAGTTCCTTTGTATTCAATTATCAGATCGTGAGTGCTCTGGCTGATGTTGTATTCTGTCTTGTCTACCTTATCAGGAATGAAGATGGTGCGCTCATAGCCAAGTTCTACTTCAGATGCGAGTATGAGCTCGTTTTGCAGTGAATATCCTAGGTCCATGAGCCTGTTGATATTCTTGTCCTCAGAATACTTGAATGAAAGGTAGTATATTACTCCGAGAAATATTATCACGATGAGCATGGCAAAGCCTACCATTGCCAGGAACTCTAAAGCTACTTGTGCCTTGCTGTTGTCTTCTCCTATGATGCTCCCACCCCGAATAATCATCAAAATTCTTAATGGTTCAGTGTTGCACAATGATGCTCACAGTATTATTGTCGTTTGATTCAGCAGCAATCCTTAGCAGGCCTTTAGAAGCCGGCACACCACCACTCAGGTTAGCTGCAGACCATTTTACCAGTTCATAATCTCCTCCTGGAGAATCAACCAGGAAGATTATCTTGTTGTCAAGGAGAGTTATGCTCTTCACACCCTCAGGCACGTATATGGTTATGGTCTTCTTGCTCGGGCTTCCCAGGTAGTAGACTTCATCTGCAGCATCTCTTATCTCGCTTGCGACCTTGTCAGCCTGGCTCGCAGTGACTTCTGTGTTGATGGTCTGTGACTGCTGGAAAAAGATTATCACAAGAGGAATCGTCATGAGGAAAGCAAAGCCTACTACTATCAAGAATTCCATGCTTATCTGCGCTTTGCTCGGGCCTCTTTTTTTCATTTGAACTTATTAATAGAAATAGAATAAGAGGTATATAAAGTTAATCACTATTAGCCCATTTTAGAGCGATCTTATCAAGAAATAACTGATTACAAAACCTAACCGATATAGCTCGTGTCCTGGTGGCCTGCGCCCATCATCTTTTCCTCTTCAAGCATTTCTTGGTGCTTGGCAAGGGGCTTTATCTCTTTCTCGATCTTGGAAATGTCTTTCTCGAGCTTGCTCATGTCAAGCCCTAGCTTGTATTTCTTCTCGAGCATTGCCATCAATTCCTTGGCTTCCCTTAATCCCAGGTGCATGGGATGGGCATAGGTCTCTACCAGCAAAGAAGCTGCTCTCATCTTCTTCTCCTTGCTCAAGCCTAATAGCAGCCCTGCTATCCCCATTATCGGGCCTACAACTCCTCGGAGCTTGTTGCTGGCTCCCAGCTTCACGAACTCATCGATGAAGCCCTTATCATTGCCTGTGCAAAATATCCTTGGCTTGACAGGAAGCTCCTGCAAGCCTATGCCTCCGAGAGTCACAATCTCCTTGCACTTGAGCTTGGCAGCAGCTTCTAGCACCGCATTAGCGAATGAATATGAGTCTTCTTCTTTCATCGGCTGCACATCTCCGACGAGAAACAGGAAGTCATTCTTGCCTTTTTTCTTGTGCTTCATCTCAATGCGCGGAAGCTCTACCATGTTGTCCTCCTTGACGAAAACAGAGTTAGGCAGGCAATAGGAGAAAAAACTGATGACCTTATCTGCTTTCAGCTGGTCAATCATCACATCGGCTGCTATCTTGCCGACATTGCCGATGCCTGGCATGCCGACGATTAGCACTGACTTCTTCATTATCTTCACTTTCTTAGTGATGGTTATCTTCCAATCAGACATTTTATTAACCTTCCGTGAGATTATTTTACTGTGATTATAAGCGCCTCAATCAACAAAAATGCCTTGCATTTTTGAGTTGACTTTTTCAGTCAACAGCGGCGGGACTGTCTTTATGCTCTTCCTTGTACTTTCTCCTGTAGCCCCCGTATTTGTCTTCTGGGCTGTATTTGGGAGGCTTGGGCTTGACTCTCGTGGCTCCGCAGCTGCACTTCTCAGTCAAGCCGTATGATTTGCAAGTTGGGCATTTGAGCAGATGAAGCATTTTTATCTCCTCTGATTAATATTACTGCCCTTGCCTTTCAAAGGTTATCTCGCCTTTTTTTCCGCCTAGCATGGATGTCATCTGGTCCTCAATCTTTTTCAGTAATCCCTCTGCTTTCTTGTAATCCTTGGCAGTTATGAGCAGCCTATAGGCTCCTCCACCGAGATAGCCTATCTGGACAGAATTATCAATCTCATTGACCTTAGCAAAGGCTTGCTTGATCATCTCAAGGCCTTGCTCATCATAGGTCTTGATGCTTATCTTGGTGACAATCTCCACTTTTCTCGGCTTTATCTTGTCCCTTATGAGCTCCTCTAGCTTATCAGCCAATTCCTTGTGAAGTCCGAGCTTCTCTAAAGAAAGGTTCTTCTCCACGACATCTTCAAAAGCCAGGAAGAGCCAAATATAATGCTTGAGAACGTGAGGAGCAATCTCCTTGTAGAGCTGCTCCACAGGCTTTTTGAGCCTCTCAGCGAGCACAGAGACAATCTTCTCAGCCTTCTGCTCCTGCTTTATGGATTCTGTCTTGCCTCTCCTCTGGGAATCATTGACTCTCCTCAAAGAAAGGTCTATGTGGCCTCTCTCAGGGTCCACTCGAATGACCTTGCACACTATCTTCTTATTCTCTTCGACAAAATCCCTTATGTTCCTTATCCTTCCAGCGCTGACCTCGGAGATAGGTATCAATCCTGGCTGGTCATACTCATCAAGCTGGACTGTGACTGCATGGTATTGTATCTTGGTGACTGTGCAGAACACCAGTTCTCCTTCCTCTGGGAACCCTTCCCTTAGAATGAACATTTTGTTTTTTACTCCAAGACTTCAAGCACTCTGGCTTTCACTCTTGTCTTGCCGCCTGTTGGGCTCGCAAGCTCCTTGCCGCACACAAGGCACCTCACAGTAGAGGCTGACTTGCCGAACACTATCTGCTCGTTCTTGCACTTGGGGCATCGAAGCTTTATGAACTTGCTCTTAGGCTCTCTGGCTGCATCCATAGCATATCCCTCCTCGTATAATCATCCAATATGACTTTAGGCGAAAAGAATAGCTAAGGGTTTATAAAGATATTGTCTCGCCCTGCACAATGCAATCAATGCCATCAAGCATGCAGAGACACCATCAGCCAAATTTCTTCTTGTACAATCTAAAGAAGTTAGTGATTATGTCCTTAATCCTATCCTTTACTTCAGCAGAATTAAGCGCAGCCTGCACTTCCTCATGATTGGTGCAATTAGTGCCGTCAGATGCTATCATGTCAGAGATGCAAGAGAAACCAACTGACTTCATGCCTCGGTTCCTGGCCACGATGACCTCTGGAGTTACTGACATGCCAACAGCATCTGCACCTATTCCCTTCCTGAAGAACAATGACTCTGCCTCGGTCTCATAGGTAGGTCCTGTGGCTCCGAGGAGCACTCCTTCATGCACCTTTCCTTTGTGATCTTTTGCAGCTGTCAAGAAAAGCTTTCTGAGCTCAGGGTCATAGGCTTCATGCATTGGCTCGAATCTCTCGACTGGCTTGCCATTATCCACTCGATTGAAATCAAGAACCTTGCCTAGGAGAGGGTTAGGAATCATGTTTATATGTGATTTAATGAGCATCAAATCGCCTACAGAATAGTCAAGGTTCAGCCCTCCTGCGGCGTTGGTCGAGAAATAATTTTTTACACCCAGCTCTGCGAGCATGTGCACAGGGAAAACAGCCTTCAAGATGCCATTGTTGAAAGGCTCATCAGCCACTTCATAGTAATGCTTCCTGCCTTTGAAACACATAACAAGAACATCTTCAATGGTCCCAATCACCAGCTTTCCTTCATGACCAGACACACAAGTAGCAGAGAAATTAGGGATTTCATGATAGGGTAACACCCTGGCATCCTTGACAAGGTCAGCCACATAACCTATTCCAGAGCCTAATTGGAGGCCGAAGACAGGCTCAAGGCGTTTAGGAGCCAATCCTTTCATGATCACATAGCGAGAAGCTTCTTTCACCTTAGACTCATAGTTGTCGTGGAAATCTAAAGCCCCCTCAAGATTAGTAAGTCTCATTTTCAAGTGAGAAATAGGCTTGGTTTTATAATCTTAACGCTTACACCAACTCGACTTTCTTAGCCCTGAAGCCTTTGCCCTGGGTGTGGGTCTTGTTGCATTCCTTGCAAGTGTACCTGAAATCAGTCTTCTTGCTCATCTTCTTGCCGCTCCTCTTGGGTTTTGGAGGCTTGGAATACTTTCCAAGATTGCCTGCTCCCCTTCTCAAGCCTCGAGCCCTTACTCTTGGAGTTGAGCCTTTAGAAAGAGGCCTAGAAGCGTTCCTTCCCTTCTTCTTGGCCAAGGATACTTTCTGCTCAGTGTGCTTCCTGCAAAAAGGGCAGTATCTCTTCATAATCTTTCTTATCTTCATCCTATCGTCGTTGGAGAAACTCAGGGTTTAAAAAGATTACTGTTATATATAGGCTGTATAAGGTCATGACATATGTCACCAGTTAAAATAATGATGCGAAATCATGGTATTTTTGAGCTGGAGACTGACCATTCAGGCTGCTATGCGGCCTGAAATGATTGTATCTTAGTCTGAACAGCTCAAG
>JBGOZE010000037.1:0-12162 GCA_041479965.1 Candidatus Nanoarchaeia archaeon
CCCTATGAAGAGAGTTAGAGGTGATTTTTTGAGTGGTTGATGCGCTTCTGAACTATGTGGAGGAGCAGCTGGCCAAAGGATATACTTCTGAAGCTATCAAGACAACGCTTATCAGGCAAGGCTATAGCCCGGCCATGGTGGATGGAGTGCTTGAGTCTGTGAGCATGAACAAGAGCTCAGGAGGAGAAGTGTCTTTAGGAGCCAATCACGAGAAAAGCGCCTTGCCCAAGCTAGCCTTAATCTTAGTGTTCTTGTTCATAGTGGTAGGAGGAGCTTTCATAATACCTGACATGCTCAAGCCAAAAGAAGCCTTGCTCGATGTCAAGACCATGAACTACAAGCTTAGCTATAATGCTGGTGACGAACTAGGATTTGACGTGGAATTGAATAATATGGGCTCTGCTGAGAGGTTTGACGTAGCAATGATCTGCCGATTGCTCGATTCCAATGACAACACCATTTTGAGCAAGGAAGACACTTTTGCAGTCAGCACATCGCTAAGCCGCCACTGGAGCATCCCCTTGCCTAATAGCTTGCAGCCAGGCAAGTACTTGATGAAAGTGTTCGCCAACTATGACGGCAAAGTAGCCGCTGCCTCATTCTCATTTGATGTTCAGGAAAAAGTAATTGTTGCTGAGAGTTGCACTGATGGTAAGAAGAATCAGGACGAGACAGCCATTGATTGCGGAGGAGTGTGCACTGCAAGCAAAGGAGCCTACTGGTATGATAATGCCTGTCACTTCAACCCGAAGACAGGGCCAGTGACCCAGGAAACATGCTCTGATGGTAAGAAGAATCAGGACGAGACAGCTGTTGATTGCGGGGGAGCATGCACAGGAGTGAACGGAGCCTACTGGTACGATGACGCCTGCCACTTCAACCCCAAGCCACAAGTTATTGTTGAGACTAAACCAACCTTCACAGACCTGATGATAAAAGCAAGAGCAGCTGCAGCCACCAACCCAGAAGAAGCCAAGAGCATCTGCTTAGGGATGGAAGCGACCAGTGAGCAAGACAGCTGCCTAAAAGAGGTAGCTGCGCTGACCAAGCTACAAGAGTACTGTGAATTGATAACTTCTGTAACTGAAAGAGACAGGTGCTACATACCCTTCTACTTCCAATACAAAGACTACACTGTGTGTGAGAAGCTCACAGACCCAGAGTCAAAACAAGCCTGCGAGCAATTAAGAGAGATAGACCAGATAACTAAGAAGTTCGATGAGGGCAACGAGCAGGAAGCTGCGCAGATGGTAGCTAATTCTAGCACTTTTGACTATTTCAGTGATTAAGAAGTAATGGATTAACAAAAATATTTTTCTTTATTCAGCCGAATCTTGGTAGAAGGTCTGCCCTGTTAGTCTGAGGCATTTGAGCCAAAGCATCCGCATAGGTGATGGTGTCTTCCAATACAAGGATGTCGCTGGCGTCTGCATACGGGATGATGAAAGTCACCTTGCCTGTCGCGATATCTTCAGGAGTTATGGTGATGAACCCGCTAGTGGTGTCGTCGAAAGTCAGCTCTCCGCTCCAAAATAGTTCTCCCATTGAGATGGGCTCTCCATTATCAGGGCTGGCGAATGATATTTCTCTCTTGCTCTCAGATTCAGGGCCTAGGTGCGTTGCTATGAATCCTTTGAAAGAATAAGTTCCTGGCACGAGCTTGATAGTTTTAGGCTCTCCTAGTTCCTTGCCGTTGATCTCTACAGAAGCCATGACAGGAGATTCTCCTAGTCCTTGCTCTCTTGAAAGGATGATGGTTCCTTTATCATCAAGGCCTAGGTCCATTATTTTTGAAGGGTCATAAGCCCATACTGCCGCTTCTAATAATCCTATCTTGGTCATGACTGCTTTTTTCATCTCCACAGTGATTTCCTTGTAAGGCTCTAAATTAAGATAGACAGTTTTTTCCATGTCTTTGCTAGTTGATAATTGCGCAGCAGTCGAGAAATAATTGTCAACATTGGCTGTGACCAGGCCATCAGTGCACAAGGGAAGCTTGGAGTTCAGATAGCCATCATCTCCTGTGCTTCCTATGAAGCAAGCCTCATCACCGCACTCATAGGATATGATTACATCAGTTGGGACAGGCGGCTCTGGAGTTGTTGTGATGATGTTTATTGTTCCTGTTTTTCGCTGGGCATAATCACAGAACAAGCTCAAAGCTTCTCCGGTTATCGTAGGAGATTCTCCAGAAATATTCAAAGGCTCATTAGCCCTCAGGTTAACCTCTAATGCAGCCTGGAAAGTGAATCCTTCCTGGCCAAAAGCCTCATAATCCTTTATGATTATGATGATAGGATAAGATAAGTCATAGAAGTATTCGCTTGTTTGGAACCTTATCAATCCGAAAAAAGGATTAATGACATCAGTTATGATGACGTCTCCTTCTCTTGGCTGGATGTCCATATAAGCAGGCCAGTTTAACATGTAAAGGAAATCTACTGAGTAATCCTCAGGATTGCTCATGTAAGGGATGGATAGAACGAAGTTGTTATAGATGCCGTTGAAATAAGGGTCGCTGGTGATAAGCACCTGGCTGTTTCTGGTTCCATCAACACTAATCAACGGTATGCTGTCCTCAAGGCGGCTCTGCACAAAACTCTTAGTGCTCTGGAAAGACCATTGCGGAGGCATCCTGGCAAAGAACATTTCAATCCCTCCGCCCATCGGAGGAATCTCAGGATTCTTTCCCATGCCAAAGGTCCCAACAATAGTCTGGGTAGCCATCTCAAAAGACCTACTATCAGCGTCTCTGGAATAATCTATTATTCTCTCCATTAAGTGATAAGCATCTTTCAATCTTACAGGCAATTCTTCCTGGAATGACTCGAAAGTCTTGGTCTGGTCTTCGTAGCTAACCTTTAATGTCTGCTTGAGAGTGAGAAGCACTGATGAGTCCTTGATGTACACCTCTACTTTCGGGCTTCCAATTATTTCAGACTTTATGCCGTTGTCCTCAGAAAACTTGGATAGATTATTAAGGCAGAAGCCAATGTGCTCCTCGATATAATCAGCAAGCTGGGATTCAACTGAAATCGCGCCCTTATCCTTGGTAAGAGGAGGCTGCTCGCTAGTCACAATGCAATTAGTCAAACACTTATTAGGAGACTTCATATAGAACCAATAAGGCACAACTTCTGAATCAGGAAATATGCTCACTCCTGTGCTCTCAGTAGGCATTGCAGCATTGCTAATGATGCCGAACCTCTCAGGATAGATGTAGCCTCCATGAGCGCCTAACTTTTGAACGCCATCTTTTCCCACCAGATATAAGCACTGCTTGACATAATTCTCAACAGGACTGATAGTCAGGATGGGCTGAGAACCAGGCTCAGTTCCAGGACCAGTCTTCCTATATCTTGAGATTAGCAAGATAATGATTACCAGAATCAGCAGGACCAATCCTATGATTACAAACAAAGTTATCTGAGCCTTCTTATTGCTTCTTACCATCTCAAATTAACCTCTTTTTTCTTAACTAGGCGAATACATGATTATGTCATTGCAAAGCTTTCCATCATCAAGGAAAACCTCGTCGAAAAAGTCATGAGGATTGTCATGGAAATATATGCAAGCTTTACTATAAATCTTATTTTCAATGAACCTGTAGCCTCCGCCTCCTCCGAGCCTGAAAGACTGGGACTCATTAAGCCTGTAAAGCTCCTGGATCACCTTGACATCATCTAAAATGATTTCGAACTCCATGGTCTTATTGACAGAATTCGTGATGCCAGCAGTTATGACATAACTATAATTACCAGTGCTCACAGGTGGGAGAACTGAATTGTTGAACAGCTCCTCTGCTTCTCCCTCAATATGGGCTGCAGTATGCCTCAAGCCTTGAGAATCATAGCTCATCACAGTAGAAGCGCCGACACTTCCCCTGCCAAGCTTACCCTTGCACAACATCCTCTCAGTCCTATACTTCAAATCAAAAGGAATTCCTAGAATATTGTCAGTGAAGAACCTATTAGTCCAATCTCTCCAGAAGTCAAGCATATGCAACTTCGAGCCAAGACCAGTTGTGCTGCTGAAGTAATGGATAGACCTGCCAATGGCGAAGCTGCTCCTGAGAGTCTGCCAGATGCCGCCGTCACCCCACCACTTGGAGATGGTCTCCTCTTGGAGTTCATTAGCTTTCTTCTGGAGGTACTCCTGAAGAGCCCGGGCATCTGCACCTGTTATTTGGCAATTGTCTCTTGAAGGGCATGCTGCGAGCAATTGTCTCAAAGAAGTTTTAGTGCCAACAGTATCATCTAAATGTTCTCTTATATAATCTATTTGCAAAGCGTCAACGGAATCCGCAAGTTGTAAGATAGCAATTGCACGATCTTTTGACATGGTGCTGGTTACTTCTTCTCTTAATTTTTTAGGATCAAATCCGTTTATGATATTCATCGTAAGAATATAGAAAACAGGGTCTACAGTGCAACTGTCCTTAGTGCATTTGAATGAGCCTGTAAGCATGGTGTACCACATGAAATCATTCATTATTTCTGGATCATCACGGAATGCCTCAGGCACAGCAAGAGCAGTGTATTTTTGTGCTTCTTCGCGAAGCTTTGCTTGCTGTTGTGTGAATTCGTTAACAATATTACCTAAACTCTCTAAAATTAATACTCTATTATTTTCTACTCCTTGCAGATAACTCTCTGCAGTTGTTACATCTTCAGTTAAACCGGTGATTTGACTTTGCAAAGCATCAATTTCTTTTTGTCGTGCTTGTCTTGTCAATTCATCCCCTGCTGGGATTGCAGCCAATTCTCTCTGTTTTTTTGCCAGGTCGGATTGTAGCTCACTTATCTCTTGTTTTTTTGTATCCAAGATCTTCTCTAATTCTTGTACTTGTTTGGAAATTGCAGCAACGTCGTCCCTCATATCTGCTTCACCAGAAGTTCCTTTTGCAGCAGCCAACGCTCTTTTTAACTCAGCCTCTTTTTTCTTTGCTTCATCATATTTACTTTGAACATATGAATAAGTCTGCGCAGCAGAAAGGGTTTTCTCAATATCATTTATTGCTTGCTGGATTTCATCGCGTTTTTTATTCATATCTGCCACATATTGTTGACCATCTTTTCCATAACCAAGTTTTTCAGTATCAGTTTTGATTTGATTGATTTTAGCCATATTTTGTTCAATTTGGCTTTCGATTGATGGTTGATTCGGATTGCGCTCTTGTTCCAAAATAAACTGCATTGTTTTTGAATTTAAATTAGCGTATTCTCCTCCGACAGTTTGTATTGTGAGGACATAATTGTTTTGACTATATTTGGTGCTGCTGATACTTCTGACATCGTTCTGCGCATCTAGGTAGACGCTGCCGCTTTCTGCTGCCGGGCACCCTCCAGCCACTCCGTTGTTGATGCATTTCCCTTCTATCAGCGCCCCTGTCCTTATGTCGTAGGGCAGGTCTGCGTAGGGTGAGCCTTTGGTTATCTGGTCGCAGACATCTGTCGGTGTGCTTTCTTTCATCATGGATTTATCCCCGAAATACCCTTTGAAGAAATCTCCCAGGTTTTTGAGCTCAGCGTATATTGTGGTTATGCTGTTGATTGTTTCCAGGGTCTTGGGCAACTGGCATAAGCCGTGCAGGTGCTGGGGGAACACGTTGCATCCTATCCCGAAGATTATCATGCTTGCCATTGATATCTGGTCTGAAACAATGGCTTTGATTTGATCCCCTACGTAGCCTATCAGGTTGAGCCCTGGAGTTACTGCGAAGAATGCTCCTACCCAGTACTGGCACTTGGCGTATTTATAATTCTTCTCGCATTCTGTTGGCGGTAGCCCTGCTGGCACGTCTTGCTCCAGGCATCTTATCTTCTCACATTTCATCACTTGCAGTTTCTTGACATTATGGATTATTCCTGATGGGCAGAGCGTTAGGATTGAGGCTATTATGCTTTCCTGCGGGTTCATGGCTGATTTAAGGATATCTTTAGTTGCTGCTTCCCTCACGTCTTTTCTATCGGACGTTGTCTCTCCTCTTGGGTCCAAGCCCGCAAACGATCCTGCCTTTGCTAAATCATCCATGAATCCTATCTTGGCATAAGCGTTGACCATCCAATTATTCCATTTCTCATTGCAGGTTATGAAGTCACACATGCCACTAATTACTTTTACCAGCTTTCCTGATAATATTCCTCCTGCTGAGCCACAGCCTTTCGCTAGTTCTTTCACTGGCGGCCATGGAACTATTATTTCGATGCTGTTGCATGTCGCTGTGAGTGTTTGCGCTGACCTGATAGCTCCGCACACTCCTTCTATTCCTGTCAGGTACTTGTCTACCGCCCTTATTGTTTTTTCTGTGTCTCCGTTGAGTTCGTCTCTGAGCTTCTTGGCTTCATCTGCTACTGGCTCGCTCATCAGCGGTGACTCATCCAACTGCAGCGTGATGTTGTAGGTTTCCATCTCAGGGTATTCGTAGTAGAAGACTGCTGTTGATGTCTTGAGGCTTAGGTTGCAGTTCCAGACTAGCTTGTCTGTGTCGTAGAGTGCTGCTGGGACTTCTATTGCTAGGACTAGGTTCTGCTTGTTGTCGCTCTTGGTGATTATCTCTGGAAGAAGTATTCCTGCTCCATAGGTCGTCATGGTGCCGCTCACATTGTATTGCTGTGGCATGCATGGAAATGCGTTCACGTCAAGTGCTGATGCTGTCTGGTCTGTTGTGCTGAGCTTCACGTGTGCGTAGACTTTCCTGGGATAATAGGTCATGAGCCTCTTGTTGACTCTCTTGGGGCTTTGCTGTACGCTTATGTTCCAAAGGTTGGGTGTCTCATTGGTCAATTCCTTGACATACACGCTGGCTTCTGTAGTTGTGTCTTGGCCAGCAGAATCAATCACCCTGAGTGGAATCGTAACTTCTGACGGACCTAGGATGTTGACTGTGTCCCTCCATATGCAGCTCTTCACATTGCCTGTTCCTTGGCATGTTCCTGAGACATTGGTCTTGGCTTCATATCCTAGGCCTGATAGGTCTGCGTAGGCTTTTATCGGGCTCATATCATTTACTGTGAGGTTTATGATTAGAGTGTTCCTGATGTAGAGGTTGTTCACGTCAGGAGTGTTCGGTGAGGAAAGCACGAGGCTTATTATGCTTGGGGCTGCAGGGTCTACTGTTATGTTAGCTGAAGCATTTATAGGATTGCCCAGGTCATCATGGCCTGTCAAGGTTATCTTCTGGTCATTGAGGTTGAAGTTGACATCTGCTTGGCATTCCCATTTGGATTTTTTCTCGCATTCAGCCCTCACATTCTGGATGAATATGTTACTCTCATAGAAGGTGCTGCTAGTGGTGAATTCTGCAGTTATGTTCTGCACCTCATCGGGAACATAGCATCTCTGGGATAGGCAGTTGCCATTTCCTGGCCCGAGCCTTGACACTGTTCCTGCATTAGGGACGTTGGTGAAGCTTAAAGGAATCATCTTCCCCACTTCCTTTCCTGTTTCATCAGTCACATTTATGGTTATCCTTGGATTGTTCCTGTCAGGGTTAAACACGATGTTGGAGAAGATGCAATCATACACATTAGTAGGATTGGTTCCTATTCCTGATGCGGTCTCGTTGAGGATGCATTCTCCTTGTTTGTTGTTCTGGCTTGCTCCGAGAGTTCTGTGCAGCTCTGTGAAGTTTCCTTCTGGATTGACAATGCCTATCCTGTCGGTCACTCCGACGTGCACATCAACGTTCCTGTCAATATTAGCATTGGTTGAGATGGTTGTTATCAGTTGGTCTTCTGTCCCTGCTCTCAAAACCCTAGCTGTTCCTATGACAGCTCCTGTGTGCTGGACAAAAGTTGCTGTGAGCGTGATATTGCCGAGGTTGCCTGCCTTGTCAGTGGCTCGGACTGGGAACTTGGCGCTCAGAGATGATGGTGAGAGCCTCACTCCTGAGAACACGCAGGTATAATTGCTCACAATCCAGTTGTCCATGTTCCTGGTGCAGCCAGCTTCCTTGTGGCTCTGGTCTGTGCTGCGAGTCCAGTCAAATTCTGTGAAATCACCAAAGACACTGCCCGTCTCGTCCATGGAGTACTCATCAATCACGACCATCACATCAACGTCCCTGACGACGCTAGAATTAGGGACCACCAGGTTAGATATTATCTCTGTTCCTGGCTGGTAGACTTTCACTGAGCTGCTCCTTATGGCAGGCTTTACAGAATCAACAAGCACCTGGCTTCCGGTCCTGTTGGCTGGCTGGTCGAGGTAATCATATATCTTAAGGCTGGTGTTGACCATCCCAACGAGGTTAGGCACTGTGGCTCTCAGTGAGCCGGTGACAACGCATTGGCCTACAGGGTAGCTGGTGGTGTTCACAACTTGGTTGTTTATCAGCAGGTCAACTTTCTTGATGCCAGAGCATCTGGTAGGATAGTACATGTTGGCAGAGTCAGTGAGGTAGTAGTTGGCTTGTACGCCCCATCCAATGGTCACTGGATTGAATTGCTCAATCCTAGGAGGAAGGTTATCAACATAGGCCTCAACATTCGCGGTATTAGAACTGCCTGATTCCTGGATTGTGGCAGTAACCCTGTCTGTTGCGCTTATGCCATTCACATTATATACGCAGTTCATAGGAGGGCCTGCTTGGCAGTTCATCTGGGTGAATGCGTTATTGGTGAAAGAAGCCCTTATTGAGCAGGGCATTATTGATTGCGCCCTCACTACTAAGTTATCAGTTGGCTTGATTATCCCAGGTACCTGGTTTGTCCCGTACATCTCTGCAGAATATATAGTTGCGTAGACACTTGGAGCTGCTATAGTCAAGGATAGAATAAGATATATCATTAATAAAGATACTACTTGATTGAAATGCTTAACCCTCACCTTGCCTTTAATCCTGAGAATTAATCTATATAAATCTTGCGATTAATGATAAGGATATATTAATTAAAAGATTATAAAAATCCAGAAATCCAATTATCGTAATCTCTATCTTATCTTTCCATCCGCTCCTTTGTCTACAACCACTTCTTCATCGCCAGCTTTGAGCATCTCTTTGTCAGAATAAGCTCTGCTGTTCTTGGCTACGAGGCTGACTTTCTGGAAATCTTCGATGGTAATCATTTCAGGATTAGGAATCGCGCCTTTTATCAAGACCTGAGTTCCTGGCTCTGATTTTTTCACATTCAAAAGCCCAAGAATCCCGTTGTCGCTTCCTGCTGCTAGCAGCATCCCATTGGATTCTTCTCCTCTGAGCATTGCTGGCTTGAGGTTGCTCACAATGATTATTTTTTTGCCCTTCAGCTCTTCATGCTCATAGTGCCCTCTTATGCCTGCGACAATCTGCCTCTCTCCTTCTTTTCCCAGGTTGAGCTTCATGATTATGAGTTTTTCTGCTTTAGGATGGTCTTTGACATCTTTTATCTCAGCAACTTTTAGGTTGAGGAGGTTGAAGCCTGATTTTGCTTTTTTAGCTGCACCTGCATCAGCAGAATGCTTCTCTTTGCTTTCCTTTGCTTCCTTCACTTCTTTTTTTCCTGCTCCGCTGAACTGCTCCTTGAGCTTCTTCTTATCTTCATCAACTAGTTTGTTGAAAATCACTTCTGCATCAAGCACTTTGTGTCCTTTGGCAATGCTCAGCACTCCCAGGTTATCCCATTTCCTCAGAGAAGGATCGACATTGAGCTGCTTGAAGATCTTTTCTGCAGTGAAAGGAAGATAAGGCTCGGTGATGATTCCTAGGTCTTTCACAAGATTAGCCAGGAGATAGAGAGCATTGGCTGCCCTTTTTCTGTCATCCTTGACATTCTTCCAAGGCTCTGCTTCCTGGAAGAACTTGTTGCCCAAAGCTGATAAAGCCAGTATTTCCTTGAGTGCATCCTTGAGCTTTACTTTGTCGAGCAAGCCAGTAACCTTATTCTCCTGCTCTTTGACCTGGTCTAGGAATGCTTTCTCAGTATCTCCAAGGTCAGGGCTTGGGACTTCAGAATCATAGTACTTGTTCAAAAAGACCAGAGTCCTGTTCACCAGGTTGCCTATGTTGCCTATGAGCTCATGGTTGAGCTTGTCCTGGAAATCATCCCAGCTGAAGACAGTGTCTGACTTCTCAGGCCTGTTGACTAGCAAGTAATACCTGAAACTGTCTGCTGACAAGCCAAGCTTTGCAGCGTCGTCGCCAAAAACTCCGACATTCCTGCTCTTGCTGAACTTTCCATCCTCATAGTTAAGGTATTCTGTGGTGCTGATGTGATAGAGCATGGTGTACTTGTCCCTTGTCCCTATTAGTGTAGCTGGGAAGACGATGGTGTGGAAAGGAACATTGTCCTTGCCCATGAATTGGTATAGATGAACATTCTCAGGGGTCTTCCACCAGTCCTTCCAGTCATTGAACTTGTGGGCGGTTATGCTGATATATCCTATGGGCGCATCAAACCAGACATAGAATACCATGTCCTCAAATCCCTTGAGAGGGATGGGAATGCCCCATTTCAGCTGGCGAGAGATGCATCTCTTCTTGAGTCCTTCCTTGAGCCAGGCATTGGTGTAAAGGACTGTGTTCTCTGTCCAGAAGCCTTCCTTGCCCCTGCTCTTGATCCATTTCTCAAGCTCAGGCTGGAGCTTTTCCAGGTCGAGGAACAAGTGCTTGGTGTTCTTCTTGACAGGGGCAGCCCCGCAAACTTTGCACTTGGGGCTTTGGAGCTCAACAGCATTGATGAGGTGGCCGCACTTGTCGCACTGGTCTCCTCTTGCGCCAACAAATCCGCAGTAAGGGCATGTTCCCTCGACAAACCTGTCAGCCAGGCTCCTCTTGCACTTCTCGCAATAAAGCTCCTCTAAGAAATCCTCTACAATGAATCCGTTCTCGTGCAGCTTCAAGAAAATCTCTTGCGTAATCTTGGCATGAGTATCTGTGTGAGTCCTGCCGAAAATGTCAAAGCTGATGCCGAACCAATCATATATCTCCTTGTGGATCTTGTAATACTTGTCGCAAACCTGCTGAGGAGTCAAGCCTTCCTCCAAGGCCTTGGCCTCTGTGGTGGTGCCGTGCTCATCAGCTCCGCACACATAGCGAGTATTCCATCCTCTACTCCTGGCGTACCTTGCGAACACGTCCGCTGACAGCACGCAGCCGATAATGTTGCCTAGGTGAGGCACATTATTGACATAAGGCAATGCGCTGGTTATGAGTATTTTCTTCATGCTAGCGCGATAAATGCGGGCGGTATTTAAATGTTTTTAGAAAATTAATCACTTAATGTTTTTGGTCTATTTTCCACATAGAGCCTCAGGATGTATTCGTCCTTGCCTTTTTCATTCTCAAAGAGAAAAATATTTCCTTCATAATTCTTGTAGGCTAGATAGCCTCTGTGCCCAGTGTAGCCTTCGCAAAGCTTCAAGCCGTACTTTTTGAGCTGCTGCGCGCTCACACCCATCCTCAATATATCCTCGAGACTGAGGGTTCCTGCAGCTACTCTAGGCGCAATGACACCTCGCTTCTCGCCGTCTTTTTGGAAAGGAGCATCCTTGTCACCTGACTGCTGAGTAAACTTGGGTTTTGGAGGCTCTTGTTTTTCCTCAGGAAATTCAGCTGTCTCGCTGTCAGAATCATAATCTGAGTTCTCATCTTTCTGGAAATCATCGATTTTGTCAGTTTTATTCGCATTCACTTCAGAGTCATAACATAGAAAATTAGCCTGGTTTAAATGGTTTATGCATAATGATAAGTCAGAAAGAATACCTAGATGGGAAGAAAAAATGAAGAGAAAATATCATGCTTCACTTCTCATCGTCGCCTGAGTCGTCCTTTGCTTCGCCTTTTTTACCCTTGCCTTTCTTCATCTTCTTGGTCAGGCCTATCTTCTTGTGGCATCCGCAGCACTCGAACACATAGGCAGGCACGCCCTCGAATTTGATCCTCTTACAAGGAGTTGTCGCTTCCCCTTTCATGCCGCAATAAGGGCAGGTGAACAATATCTCGACCATCAGGCTCTCCTCGTGCTGCTGCTTAGGCTCAGAGAAACCGCAGGCAGGGCACTCATAGGTGTCAGCTCTTACCTTGGGCCTCTTGGTCTTAGGGTCAAGAGGCTTTCCCATCTTGGCCTTGCCGCACTTAGGGCAGGTCTTCCTGCACACCCAGGCAATAGCCTTGCCGTTATTATCAAAAACTCTCCTTGTGAAATAAATGCACTCATCCATGCTGTTAGGCATCTGCAAAGC
>JBGOZE010000038.1:0-12084 GCA_041479965.1 Candidatus Nanoarchaeia archaeon
ATGAAACTTGGCCAGAGTTCCTTTGAATATATACTCATAATAGGAGTCGCCATGCTGCTCCTGGTGCCCGGGACCATGCTTTTTCTCCAGTATTCTGAAAGGTCAGGCGATGAGCTGGTGAGGACTCAGATTGATGCTGTCGGCAAGAACATAATCGACAGCGTTGAGAAAGTGTATTATATAGGTGAGAACTCCTGGGAGACTGTCAGGCTGGATGTCCCCCAGAGCGTCAAGTGGATGTATATACTGAACAACTCTGAGCTGGTGGTCGAGTATGACTCTTCTTTCGGGGTGAGCCATGCTGTGTTCTACTCAGACATCAATATGACCACGCCTTACCGCAGAATAAACAAGGAGTATATCATTAATGACACTGCTCAACAACATGGCGGCCTCAGGATTATCAAGGTAATCTCGATGGGCGGTTATGTCCTGATTAATGAATCAATATGAACCTTATTCAAAATGCTAAAGGACAGAGCAGCGTAGAATTCGTCTCCCTGTCAGGAGTGATGTTCTTTGTCTTGATAGGCATGCTTATCGTGCTGCAGAACAGGCTGGCAGGCATGTACATGAACAGGATTTATCAATCCTCTGATAGCCTTGGCGACATGATAAGCTCAGAGATAAGGCTTGCTGAATCATCCCAAGGAACATATTCAAGGGAGTTTTACCTCCCATACGAATTAGCAGGCTATAATTACAGCATCAGCCTCTCATCGCCCACAGAAATCGTCATCAAGATTGAGAACATAGATCATGTCGTATTCTTGGATAGGAATATAAGCGGGACCATAGGAAAAGGAAGGAACGTAATAACCAAGTATAACGGCATGATTTTCATAACCAGCCTCGCAGAACATAATTAGGGAACAAGAGGAGCAGGAATGCGTGCTTATTGCTGAAGAAGGAATGGATGCTCACCAAGAGAGAAGATGGCTCTAGCAAAAAACAACAGGGGACAGAGCAGCGTTGAGTTCGTAGCAATAGTGGGAGTGATGTTCTTCGTCCTCATGGGCACACTGCTGGTGATCCAGGACAAGATGGCAGATGCCCAAAGAAGCAGGATCTATGAAGCCTCCAACAGCCTAGGCAACCTGATAAGCTCTGAGGTGAGGCTTGCAGAATCTGTCAAAGGAGATTATTCCAGAGAGTTCTTCATCCCTTTTGAAATAGCAGGCTACAATTATAGCATTAGCCTACCAGCGTCCACAGAAATAGTCATCAGCATGGAAAACATAGATTACGTAGTATTCCTTGACAGGAACGTAAGCGGGACCATAGGAAAAGGAAGGAACGTGGTAACCAAGGATGATGATAACATCACTATCAAGAACATACAGCAGCCCACCTTCTGCCTCTTCGGCGCCGGTACAGATGATCCTGCCTGCGGGCATATCAGCTGCTATGGCTGGTATGTCAGAGAAGGGATTCGGTGCTACAATAAGAAAGACATAACAGGAATAGGAACGGATCCAGATAATATGAGGTGCGAAGGAATTGATGACTGCAAGGACAGTAATTCCGAAGACTGCAATGCCCAGGACAACTACCATCTTCAGTACACCTGCGGTGGTTCTTGCGAATACCTCGCCTCTGATAATTGCGTCGGAACCTTCCGAGGCGAATGCACCAAGAAGGACGCAGGCGACAGCTGTCCGATGGGCCACTGCGATGGGAATGGCAACTGCGTACCGTAGTAAAATGCTTGATCTAGGATTAGCCCACATGACATGTGAGAGTTGAAAACCGCAACCTTTATATATAGGTATGAATTCTAAATCATATGAAATACGTTTCATACCATCGTGTGGGACCTGGTTTATCATTATAAGAGGCGATATAAGATGAGTCATCTGGACTACAACAAGAAAGTGCTCAAGGAGTTCCAGCACCCCAGCAACATGGGAGCTATCAAGGACCCTGACGGCCACGGCATAGTGGGAAATCCGACCTGCGGGGACATCATGGAAGTATTCTTGAAAGTCAAGAACAGCAAGATAGCTGACATCAAGGCCAAGACTTTCGGATGCGTAGCAGCGATAGCTACAACTTCCATGCTTACCAAACTAGTCAAAGGCAAGACCATTGAGCAAGCAGAGAAGGTCACCAAGGATGACATTGTCAAATCCCTTGGAGGAGTGCCACCCATAAAATACCATTGCTCAATCTTAGGCATAGAAGCATTGCATAAGGCAATAGAAGATTACAAACAGAAGCATGCCTAGGTAAGATTTCTTTGGCCTGGCAAAGGAAACAACTCACAAATAGTAATCTTTATATATTCCTATCTTCAAAAGTTAATTCTTATGGGTTTGTTTAGCGGTTTTTTAAAGAAGTTCCTGAAGAATCTTTTCAAGAAGAAAGGAGAGATAAAGCTAGGCATCTATGGGCCGCCCAATGGCGGCAAGACTACTCTTGCCAACAAGATAACCATGGACTGGCTGGGAGAGGAGATGGGCAGTGTAAGCCCAATACCGCACGAGACAAGGGAAATTCAGATAAAGGAACAAATCACTGTGAAGTCAAAGGGCAAGGAACTGACCTTCAACCTTGTGGATACTCCTGGGATTGCTACTAAGATTGATTTTGAAGAGTTCATAAAAGCAGGTTTGGAAGAAAAAGAAGCTAAGAGCAGGGCTAAGGAAGCAACCAAGGGAGTGATTGACTCTATCAAGTGGCTTGATGACATGGACTCTGTGGTCGTTGTGCTTGATGCTACCAAAGACCCGTACTCCCAGGTCAACATCACCATCATAGGCAACCTTGAAGCCAGGAAGATCCCTGTACTCATCGTGGCCAACAAGATTGACTTGAAAAAGTCAGACATCAAGAAGATCCAGGCTGCTTTCCCGCAATACGACGTCATAGGAATAAGCGCCAAGTACGGCACTAATATTGATGGGTTTTACGAATCCCTGTTCAAGCTTACTAATAAGTAAAAAGAAAGTAAGAAATAAAAAAAGAGGTCGAGGAAGAAGAAAAATGCTGACGCTACAATTCGTCCCATACTCTGAAGTCGGTGACCTGAATTCTGAAAAGAAAGTCCAGAAGCTCCTCAGGATAGTGCGCGAGGATAAGATAATCCTCCTGGAAGGCAAGCTGCATAGCAACGAGAAGTCAGATCTCATAAGGAAGACCATGGAAGAGATAGACGAAAAGTTCAAGGGCATAGAGATAGAGGAGCTAGAGACCGATAACAAGGACAGGATGTTCTTCGAGAAATTAAGGACCATCTTCATCAACCTGCTCCTAGGCAGCAGGAGAGGGCTGACCATCATAGGCCCTGCCTCCATAATCAAGGAGATAAAGAGGGACCCTGACAAGATCCAGCTCTTCACAGAAGAGATAAAGAAGAAGAGAAAGAAGTAGTTTTCTTTTTAATTAATAAAAAGAATTATAAACCCATTCTATTTTTATATTTGTATGCCACACCAGTGCGTTAGATGCGGAAAGATGTATGAGGATGCTTCCCAGGAGATAATCAAGGGCTGCGTCTGCGGGGCCAAGATGTTCTATTTCATCAAGGCAGAGAAGTACAGGCAGATGAAGGAGAAGGCAGAGGTCGCCATCAAGCTCAGCCAGCAGGAAAGGGAGCAGATAGAGGAGGATGTCTACGACATCATAGGCAATGAGATTGACAGGGACAAGCCAGTCATCCTGGACATCGAGAGCATCGAGATATTGCAGCCAGGCAAGTACCAATTGGACCTGGTCAAGCTCTTCCACGAGAAACAGCCCCTAGTCTACAAGCTGGAGGATGGCAAGTACTTTGTCGATGTGATCGAGACCTTCCAGCGCCTAAGGGACAAGGACAAGAAGCGGAAGAGAAAATAATATAAACGCTGGTTCTTAACTTTTCATAATGCTAATAGTTGATGTGCACGCACACCTGGATTTCGAGGAATATGATAATGACTTAGACAAAGTCATGGCTGAAAACCAGGCAGCAGGAGTGAAAGCCATCATCAATAACGGCGTGACTGTCGAAAGCAACAGGAAAGTCCTTGAGCTCGCAAAGAAATATGACATCATCAAGCCAGCGCTAGGCCTCTACCCTGTCTGGGCTTGCCAGATGAAAGAAGAGGATTTTGACAAGGAACTTGAGTTCATTTCAAAGCAAAAAAACATTGTCGCCATCGGCGAAGTAGGATTGGACTACATCAAGGGAGATGATAATCCTCACGGAGATAAGTACAGGAAAGAGATGAAGGCTTGCTTTGAGAAGCTCATCCATCTGGCTGAGAAGAAGAATCTGCCAATCATCTGCCACAGCAGGCGTGCAGAGCTGGATGTTATTGAGATGCTTGAGAGCAGCAGCCTGAAAAAAAGCAAGGTGGTGATGCACTGCTTCATGGGAAGGCAACACCTAGTCAATAGAATACTTGACAAAGGCTGGAGCATGAGCATTCCCTGCATCGTGACCAAATTGCAGCAGCTCCAACTGATTGCAGAGATGGCGCCAGTAGAGCAGATATTCACAGAGACAGACTCTCCTTACATGAGCCCTCATCTCGACATCAAGAGGAACGAGCCCAGATTCATAATCGAGGGGCTAAGGAAGATTGCCGAGATAAAGAAATTGGATGTTGAAGAAGTCTCAAAGATGATTTATATGAATTATCAGAGAATGTTCATAAAATGAAAATAAGCAAAACCCCCTATTATTCTTGGAAGATTGGCGAGTTAGCAGATGGCTGCAAGCATTGCGTCAAAGGAGAAAAGCTCGTCTTATTTGTCACAGGGCTTTGCAGCTCTCGCTGCGACTTCTGCCCAGTGTCTGACAAGAAGCTCTACAGGGACGCAATATATGCCAATGAAAGGCCCCTCAAGGATGAAAAAGATACTAAAGCAATCATCGAGGAAGCTGTAGCCTGTGACGCAAAAGGAGCGGGAATAACAGGCGGAGACCCGTTGGTCAAGCTTGACAGGACTGTTGAATACATTAAACTGCTGAAGAAAAAATTCGGAAAAAAGTTTCACATTCACCTCTACACCACGCTCGTGCTGGTGAACGAAAAAAGCTTATTGCAGCTCTACAAGGCAGGACTGGACGAGATAAGGTTCCATCCTAGGCTTGACAAGGAAGATGACTGGCCAAAGATAATGCTGGCAAGGAAATTCAAATGGAAGATTGGGGTCGAGATTCCTGTAATCCCGGGAAAAGAACGAGAAACCAAGCTATTGATTGATTTCATGGCTGACAAGATTGATTTTCTTAATCTCAACGAGCTCGAGCTGGCAGACAATGCTGTGTGGCGCAATAAAAAAAATATTAAGTGCAAAGACAACATCTCCTATGCCATCAAAGGCAGCGATGAGCTTGCCAAGAAGCTGCTAAAATACTGTGCAAGCCTAGGCATTATGACGCATTACTGCACTTGCAAGCTGAAGGACAAGGTGCAACTGGCTGAGAGAATACTTCGGCGAGCTGAAAATATTAAGCAGCCATTTGATACGCTTACTGCCGACGGAATGATAATCAGGGGCGCTCTTTATTTACCTGAGCTGAAGCCTGGCTTTGGCTATCATGACAAGCTCAGCAAATTAAAGAATAATGAGAAAAGGAAAATATTAAATAAGCTGAAAGCAATAAGAGAGAATATATTAAAGCAGGAAGAGCTACCGCAACACATGCTCCTGATAGATGAAAACAAGCTAAGGTTGATAACCATCCCGTGGCTGGCTCGGATAATCAAGGCTAAAGGCATTGTTCAGGCTGTTGTTACAGAATACCCTACTTATGATGCCCTTGAGATGGAGGTTGAATTTTTATAAAAGCAAAAGGTGAATGATGTGGAAATCAAGATCGATACAAAAAAGGATTCGCCAGAAGACATCAAGAAGACTATTGAATTCTTGAAAACGCTTGTTGGGGCGAGCAGCAGTAGCAACGGCAGTGATTTCAATGCCAGCAGCGATGCTGCCAGCGGCATGGTCGGCCTGTTCGGAGACACACCAGTCCTGAGCAACGAAGTGCCCAAATCAAGCGAAGATGAAGATGAGGAAGAGGAGAAGGAAAAGATAGAGCTCATCCCTTACTGAAAGATGAAGTACGAATACATCAACCACACTGCTGACCTGAAAGTGAGGGCCTATGGCAAGACTCTCGAGGAGGCTTTTGCCAACGTTGCTATCGGAGGATTTGACTTCCTCACACCCACTTCTAAGGTCAAAAAGAAAATTGAGAAGAAACTCAGCATCACTGCCAAGAGGATCGAATCCCTGCTCTATGATTTTATCGAGGAATTATTGTTCCTGCTCGACACAGAGGGCTTCATCATCAATAGCTTCAAGGACATGAAGATCAGGCAGGACAAGGAAAGCTGCTCATTGGAGTGCACTGCATTGGGCGATAATTACAAGAATTATTCTGTCAAGGGAGACATCAAGGCAATAACCTATTCTGAGATGGAGATAAAAAAAGAGAAAGATGGCTTTGTGGTCATTGTTGTCCTGGATATATGAAGCTGCTTTTCTCTCCTTTCGTAAGCAAGGATGTGATTAAGTCCATCAGCTTGAAATCCTGTAGAGGATAGATGATTTTTCCCTCATCTTTCCTAGTAACCACGTCGTGAAGTAATCCTTTGATGTTATCTCCTAGAGCGCATCTCATGCTCTCCACAGGATTGGGGCTATCCATAAACGAAGTGATATCCAATGGTTCGCCTATGTTCACCTTTATTGGTTTCTTGGACAGTTCAGTCAGGATATGCCATGGCATTAACCCGTGGCTGCCATAAATAGCAATAGGATAGACAGGGACCGCGATACCCTTATGAGTATATGCGTTGTATGCGACAGTGGGTGCTCCTTTTTTTGCTCCATGAAAGACAGCGCTCTTATCTCTGCTTGCTTTCCTATCGAATTGGAAGAGGACTACTTTCCTGCCCATTTCTGATACGTATTGCTCCATCTGCTCCATTGCCTTAAGAAGATCTATTCTCCTAGAGCGGTCTTTATGGTTGATATTCAGAGGTATGGTGCCCACTCTTTCCAGGCTTGATGAGCAGAACTCAGCAAATTCTTCTAATCTCCAGTCAGGTATGAATGAGGATAAAATCCCTGTATGCCTCTTAAGGTGGGACTTAGCCATTTCAAAGATCTCGCCCTTGTCGAACAGTTCGTTTCTCGCTCCGAAGAACAGCTGGGTGTCAATCTCATTGAAGGTCTTGTAAAGAGTGAATATGTCCTTGGCTGAGCCTACGTGATTAGGTGCTAAAATGCCTGATTCATCCTGTATTATGTTCTCCAGGCCGTAGTATTCGATGGTGTTAAAATAAAGAAAGATATTGCTATAATGGTCTCCTACTTTCTTGTAAAATTCATATTCCTGTTTGCTTTTTTCTGAAGATGCCATTCTGACAGCAAGCCTCAATAATTAACTCCTCATAGAGGGTAACAAAAAAGAATTGAGTTTTATTTATAAATGTTGCCTTTGAATCGTCTTGAAACCCATCACCATGCCTTTCATCTCAAGTGTACCTCGAGAACATCCTTGTCCAGCAGCACATGCTCGAGCGACAGCAGCTTCTGGCCAGGGAACTTGGAGCTTGCTCCCCAAATCCTTGCGAACCTGAACTTATTAACAAAATCTTTGTGTAATTTGTCACACACGTCACGGATAGTGCAGCCCTTCCTCATGATGATGGGTATCTTCATGTCCGCCTCTTTTCCAGGCTGCTTCAGGAATATCCTTATCAATGCGAGCTTGTCAAATATCATCCTCTTGAGCTCCTCCAAGCCAGCATGCTTTTCTGCGCTTATGACGATGTCAGCGCCCAGCTCCCTCTTGATCTGCTGTGCCTTGTCAAGGCTCACAGTGTCTGCCTTGGTCAGGATGATGATACCAGGCATATAGGCTTTGTTGTCCTCGATCACATCGATGAGCCCGTCATCATCTATCTCCTCCCTTATCAGCACATCAGCATTGTTGATCCTGAACTCCTTAAGAATGGCTTTGATAGTATCATCTGAAAGGTTCCTTAGCCTGACTGTCTTGCCAATCCTTATCCCGTTCTTAGTGGTCTTCCTTATCTTTACATAAGGCTTGTGCTGGTTAAGGCGTATATTAGTGTTCCTTATCTCGTCAATCATCACGTGCAGGTGCTCAGGGTGGCTGACCTCGACCAGTATCAGAGCCATGTCTGCATTCCTCATGACAGACAGCACCTCTTTTCCTCTCCCAGTGCCATCACTCGCGCCCTTCACGATTCCAGGCACATCAAGTATCTGTATCTTGGCGTGGCCATACTCGAGCATTCCAGGGATGACGTCCAAGGTAGTGAAGTCATAGGCAGCTATCTTGGAATGGGCATCAGTCAGCGCATTCAGAAGCGTGCTCTTTCCGACGCTAGGGAAGCCCACGAGTATGACAGTGGCATCTCCGGAGCGCCTGACAGAATAGCCCTCGCCCTTCTTGCCAGCCCTCCTCCTAGTCTCCTGCTGCTCCCTAATACGGGCAAGCTTAGCCTTTAGCAGCCCAATAGCGTGCTGAGTCCTCTTATTGTACTTGGTAGTTGAGATTTCTTCCTCGAGCTTCTTGATATCAGACTCATATTCAACCATGATAAGATAAAAAGAAGGAAAACGAGTTTTTAATGGTTGCGATTTGATAGCTCCTGATTTTTTCTAATAAGGAAAATTTTAAATAATCAGTTCTGAATATGGCTTCATATGAATAAGAGAGGTGCGTATTTCTTTGTAATTGACGCGTTCATAGCAGCCAGCATAATATTCGTCACCCTTATGCTCATCATGAACACTCATGCTACAAAGCCAGAGTCTGCCCCTACCTTGAGGATGGTCGAGGACTACACAGAGTTCTTGATGAACACCAAGATCAGGGAGTTTGAAGGGCCTTACACAGAGATCCTCTTCAATAACCACAACATCACTAACCTCGACAATACCTTGCTGGACCAATTGACTGAATTCTATTACTACAATTCCACAGGAAAAAACATGAGCGCCATAATGGCCGATTTCACACGTGAGATAAGCCAAGGCATCGTGAGCTCTCAGAGAAGCTTCGCAGTGTATATCAATGATTCACTCATCTACAACAGGACTCAAAAGCAGGCTGAATATGCGGAATTGCTTCTCAGCTCCAAGAAGATAAGCTACAAGAGGATAAATGACACCTACATATACGGACCAGTTATAGTGAGAGTCAGCGTCTGGGTATGAATGGGTGAGAAGGGAGAAGAACATGGGCAAATATTTTTATGCGATGAGAAAAGACAAGAAAGGAGTGATATTCACAGTCATCGCCATTGTGCTTGCTGTCTTTTTCACGACCACATTCTCAGCAAGGGTGGAGCAGCCGATTGACTACAAGACTGATCTGGTTGAGACCAGGATACGCATACTCAACTCATATGTTGAGAACTTCTTTGACTATGCTGACGGAGCAGGCTCGATAGCCGGCTACTCTGCATTGCAAGGAATAATAACTGACATGGGCACAAGGATTCCGAAATCCTATAACCAGAATTTTGAGAGAGAGTACATCAACTGCACCCTGACAGGCAACCTGGCCAACAACAGGCTCTGCCCTGGCATGATCAACAAGACACTCGCAACTTACCTGGACAGCATATCTGCCTTGGCAAGAAGAGAGCTCAACATCAATTCAACGTACTCCATAGGCCCGATGAATGTTACCCAGGCCACTGATGCCTTCTCCATAGAGCTAATTGCCAACATAACCTTGAGCATCAAGGATGGCTATGCGAACATAAGTGATAACAGGCTGGTCACCAGCAGCGTTGGAATCGAAGGTTTGCCTGACCCGGTCTACCTGATGAATGGAACATATACTCAGATGATAAAAAAGAATTCCCTGAACAAGAAAGAAGGGGACTGGAACATCACAGATCTGCAGGACCTATATTACAACCACGCCTACAGGAACTACAAGGAAGGCATAAGCATAATCAACAGGATAAAAGGCAACTTCACACCCAATGACTTCGGGATTGAGAGCCTGGTCAACCAGAGCATGCTTACCTATGACGTGGATTACTATGAGAACGACAGCATGGTCGACTACCTTGTCTGGCTGAAATTGAAGCCTCTCGCATGCAAGGGCAATGCAACAGTTGTGAAGATCAACAACTCAGCCATAATCTCTCCAGCCGGATTCCAGATTGACGAGGAGCACAGGCTGAGCTTCAATGTGAGCAGCAGCGACACTGATTTCATCTGCCCGCAGAACTGATGATTTCAAGGCTTATTGAAATGCTGATTTTCTACAGAAAGGTTTCAACACTACTGAATGATAATTAACAAAATTTATATATATTTAATAGTGATAAACACCTTTATATACTTGTATGTATAATAATCAAATAATAATAGTTAGAAAAGTCAAATAATAATATTTAGAGAACCAAAAGAAGAGAGGTGAGGGCTTGGCAGAGGGAATCATAAAAACAGGTGTAGATGACCTGCTTGAACTTCTCAAAAAAATAGAGAAAATATCCATCCAAGAAGCTGCTGATAGGCTGGAAGTAAGCCCTACTGTGCTCCAGCTATGGGTAGACTTTCTCGTTGAAGAAGAAATCGTCGGTGTAGAGTACAAGTTCACCAAGCCCATAATCTATCTCAACAAGCCGCCAGAAAGCAAGAAAGCCAAGGTGAAGGAAGAGCCTGAGCTGGGATTGGACACATTCAAAGAAGACTTCAAGATGAGGGCAGACCAAAGAAACATCCCTCAAGAGAGGTTAAGCTTCCTCTGGAAGAACCACGTCAGAATGGCTTTGACCAGGCGCAGGGATCTCTTCATAAGGGAAGCCAAGAAAAGGAACCTATCCAATACAGAGGAGCTTTGGAACGCCTATAACGACAAGCTAATGGCTGAAGACATAACCAGATGAATATCAACATGATCAGAAAACCCGAGAAAAATAAGGAAAAGGTACAAGGATAAGGCAAAAATGGATTTTGACAAATTCCTGGAAAAAGACATCATATCATTCCTAGACCAACAAGCCCTGAAGGTCGCTGAGAAATCAGAAGGCCTCAGAGAGGAAGAATTCGACTTGTATGAGGTGACAGAGGACTATACCAAAGAGATAGCCCAAGCCCTCCAAGACAATGACCTGACCAAGGCCCAGCACGTGTTCGAAGAAATAAAGAATAAATATGTACAGGAGCCCGAAGGGTCGCTAAGCAAGAAAAGATTCTATGTCATCATGGAGGAAGTCTACGAGAAAATCAAAGACTATGAGAACAAGGCATCAGGCCAAAAGAGCCTGTTTGAAACAATTAAGGAGTACGAGGAAAAAGGCCTGTTCACCAAGCCAGAGCTGTTCAAGGAGAAAGAGGCAGAGAGCATCAACCTCATCCTGAGCAGCATCCTAAGGAAGGAAAAAGAGCTTGAAAGGCTGGCTGCCAAAAAGCAGATAACGAGCAAGGAAATAAGGGAAGGCATCCAACTCTACAGGGAGATGAAGGAATTGATAAGGAGGATTCCTGACAATTATCCTAGTGAGAAATCAAAAGCCTATGAGTCTGCTCTCAACTGGTATTACGCGCTGAAGAACATGAAAGAAGTTTTCAGGAAGGAAGAGGAGAGCAAGCAAGTGCCAGAGACGTCTGCGCAAGAGGAGGCGGAAGAGAAGAGCGTCGAGGAGATACTATCCGAGATGAGGAAGCTCAAGGAGGATATAGTGCTGTCCCATAATAAGATATCAGAGTACATCAAGAACAAGGACCTGAAGAACAGCATGCTTGAATACGGCACCTTGAAAAAGCTTTGCGAGGAGTTCCCTCCGGAGATGGAACAGGAAAAGATAGCCCTGCTAGCAGATGCCCTGTCGTTGTATGACAGCATCAAGAGGCTGAAAGAGGAGATGGACAAGAAAGGAGAGCAAGAGAAGCTTGACATGACAGAAGAGCAAAAGGAACAGAGTGAGAGGGACGAGCTGAAAAATGAGATGAAGGAGAGGATGGTCAGGATAAGAATCCTCTTGGAGAAAAAAGATACGGTCAATATCACCGAGGAGTACAAGGCGCTCAAGGAAGTGTTCAAGCGCTATCCTGACAGCCCAGTAGCAGAGAAGCAGGAGATATACGAGC
>JBGOZE010000039.1:0-12081 GCA_041479965.1 Candidatus Nanoarchaeia archaeon
GGCTTGTCTAATATCTTTTTTCCGCTATTTATTACGGGAAGAATTTATTCAAAGCGACCCTACCGGTGACACCTCAGTCCCTAAAAAAGCTAAACGCTTACCCAAGGCTTTAAGCATTAGCGAAACGATCAAGCTCATCTCCGCCCCCCGCGGAGAAAAGCCGGCTGCCTTAAGAGACGCAGCGCTGCTTGAATTAATGTATGCGACCGGCATGCGTGCTTCCGAAATCGTTGGCTTAAATCTCAATGATATCAATTTAGAAGTTTCGTTTGTAAAATGCTTTGGCAAAGGCGCAAAAGAGAGAATCGTTCCGATCAATAAGATTACCCTAAGGGCCTTAAAAGAGTATTTAGAAAAGGGCCGGCCAAAATTTCCGCAGAAAGACAAGCAGGCCCTATTTTTGGACAAGAATGGTCAACGTTTAAGCCGGCAGGGGCTGTGGTTAATCATAAAAAAATATGTGAAAGAACATAGTTTAAAGCGACCTGTTCGCAATGTTTTTGAGTTGCTGCGTCGCCGTATAGAGTATGTTCATCGAAAATTACCAATCAAAGGTCGGGCACTTAAATGCGATGCGCGGCGACTAAAAAAGATTAAAACCAACAGCATCCCTCTGATTGTAACTTCACCTCCTTACACAAATGTAATAAGATACGGCCAGTTTAATTGGATACGTCTATGGTTACTGGATGAAAGCGGACGGGAAGTGGACAAAAAATTGATGGTTACAGAGTCACTTCAGAAGTATGCGGAGTTCATGTCTTCCTGTTTGAAGGAGTTTAACAGGGTTCTAGTTCCGGGAGGTAAAGCTGTTATAGTAATTGGTGATGTTAGGAACCGCAGGACAGAAATTGTGCACAACCTTGCAGAATATATCTGGGAAAATTCAGCACGCCCTTTAGGATTTCAACTTGCTGAGCCTATAATAGAAGATAACATCCGTGATGATACAAAAGTCAGTAAAATATGGGGTGCCAAGAAAGGAAAGGCCACCAAAATTGATCGTATTATGGTATTGGAAAAACCACTAGCTATTCCACTGGCGCAGCCATAATGGTTGTGCACACAGTTCTAGCCACACGATCCAGTTCTGCTTTCTTAATGGTTTCTTCATGGTCTTCTGGAAGGTCAACAGTATGCTCCTTGAAACCTAAGTGTTGGATGAATGAGTGATACGCTATGTGTAACAGATACTGGCTTCTGATCCTATTGACTCTTGCTTCAGCATAACTAGCTCCTGTTAGCGTATTAACGAGGTAACGGTTAGACATGTTAACGTAGATAACTGTTTGAGCACCCTCCTTAACCTCAGCTACGGTTTGTTCGGTCCACCCATATTCTTCGTATTTTTGGTCCTTCTCTGTAAGTTCAACTATTTGTGGAGCGTTAATCTCAATTTCGCTTGTCCGGCTCGTCGCGGTTGAGTCTAATACCTCGATAGTTCTTACAGATGTGTCCATTACTCTCCCATCTGTATGTCTCAAGGACAATTTGACTGATAGCTTGGACCCGACTTTACCAGTATCAGTTCTAAGAAATACTTTTAACCTACCGCCTCTGAAGTCAGAGCGGCTATGTATCTGTAGATCTGATGAAGAATCATCTGACAAAGCAAGACTCCATCCATCAACGGACAAAAGGCCATCAGGAGCATCGGATTCAATGCTAATTTTACATGTACGCCCCTTCCTTAAGGGGATAGGATCCTGCTTATTCGCTATTTGGATAAAGGTAGGCTCACCCTTTGTCGGAAGAGGTAACAACGGTACTGAAGACCCGCCTCCTCCAGAGCTTTTCTTGGTCCCAGTCCCTATTTTTTCCTTCCTATCACCTAACTTAACCTTGAATTTACCAGGATTTAATTTAGTAAGCATTTCAGCCAACTTTCGGCGCACTTCACTGGTATCTTTGCCAATATGCTCAGACAGTGCCTGTTGTTCTCTAAGTTCATTTTCTTTTCTTAAGTTCTCATCTTTAGAAAGGATTGCGATGATGGCTTCTGTTATTTCATTCTCCGCAGGTTTCTTCAAGCGATCTCTGCCTGATGTGAAAAAATATTTTTTTCCTGTCGCTGTGAGCCCTTCGCATTCTACCTGAACTATCAGCGATTTGTAAATATAGCCAAATTTGCATTGCTCATTAAGAATCATACGCGGGATGCAGCCTTGAACCTGCCCATTATAAGTTATTAAGATAGAGTTTTTTTCATCGTAGAGAAAACGCCCTGCCTTTACTGGCTCTAGTATCTTCTTACCTTTCTTTTCCTTTTCTTCATGGCTTTTTAACAAATAATATCGTATTTTTACCTCGCCATGTTGAGGATCGTCCTTGATTTTATATGTGAACTCTTCGCTATACTGCTTGAGACTACTGGTCTCTATTCTTCGCCTCGCGCCCAAAAGGCTTCGCCTACTGCCCGTTTTCCACTTGTCAAAGGAGAGTGTGTAAGGTAGTGGTGGGTCAAACAAATAATGATCCATTATTTGCCAAAAGTCATAGAAAACTGTCTTGGCAATATCATATTTCATGTGACCAACATAGGTCCCTGCTGGAAAGTCAATACCATCGGGTGAAATGTAAGGAGGATTATTATTGGATTTTAGCACGATGTATTCGAATTTGCCGTCCTTGGCTAAGGGATCATCGCTCAAATCATTGAACCTAATAATTGTAAACGCGATATGGTCTGGATTTGCGTTTACTTTTCTTGTAACCATGACGGTATATTTACTGAAAGCACAGGTTGTGGAGCCTCCTTGCCCATACTGACCAATAACATAGAGTTTGCGAAACTTATTGCTTTCATTGAGGGATAATATTGTTCCTGGCATTTCTTCGCTTGTAAGACCTATACCTGGGTCTCTGAAGAAAAGGTTTGCTGTGCCATTAATACGAGCAAAGACTTCCACACCAGATTTCTCTGCTACTTCCATCTGCCCCTGCCCGCCTTTGCCGGTAGAAACATTGCACAGGTAACCTCCTTTGAATCCAAAAATTTTTGAAACCGCTTCTCTTGGCGATTTAGCTTCAAGTACTGCAGGGTTTACTAGTGCATTTCTTTCCAATACCGCATCCATGGCATTGGTAATGCGTTCAATTATTGTAGAATCCGGGTTGGCTGTGATATTAACTCGAGCATGGTTACCCTCTTTATCGCCTAAGTCACGCCAACCACATCCTTGGCTTTCAAGCGATTTTATGGCGGCTTCTACCTTTTCGCAGGTCAGGTTTTCCGCATCCAGCAACTCTTTAACTATTTGCTTCATTTATGTCACCTATTACTTTGTACTCTCCTCGCACTGAACTCACTAGCCCCAGCTCGCGCAGCATGGCAATATTAGTGCCTGCTAGAATTAGGGCATAATCCTTCTTGATGCGATCCCATCTTTCTTTGTCAACGACACTTTTCTCAACGTAATTGACTAACGCAGGATGGTTTTTTAACATGGCAGGAAGCTCTTCCTTCCCATCATGCCCTGCATTGAGATAATCATAACAACTTTTCATGATAGAGTACAATTTGTATCCTTGATCATCCAAGTGACTGATATACTGCAGCCACCATCGACGCTCCTCATTTGTAGCGATTTGATTCTTTTTATTGAAATCTTCAGGGTAATCAAAAATCTTGTTGGGTAGGAGTGCAAACTCAAATCCTTCCATGCTCGGGCTTATCCATACTTGATCCCAGTTATTACGAGAAGCAGGTATGCCTTGCGTAGCTAACCCCTCGGGTAATGACTGTCGACTGACACGAATAAGGCCCATTTCCAATGCAGTAAAAAGGAAGTGTAACACAAAACGCCCTATAGCACTGTCTTTATCCGAGCTTGGAAAGCCTCGTAGGCTATGGTATCCTAAATCACGAAACACATGTTCACAGGTGTTAACAAACTCCAGCAAATTGCAGTCTTCAACAGTGTTATCTCTGTTAATCATGTTGGAAAGAATCCTAAGACCTGCCTTTACAGGGAAATAAGAATTGAATTGAATCCAGGGACCTATGTGTTCCCCTCGGACATCACCAGGCAGCTTGAATATCCTGCCAGGCAGGTAAGTTCTTGTTGATTGGGGCTTTGCAATCAATTCATTGGATGATGATGTTCTTATCTTGTCAGAACTTGTTTTGGTAGGTCCTTCCACATCCACAACAAGCTTGTTGTCTTCTTCATCAAGCAGTTCTGAGATTAGGCGCAAGACCTTTTCCTTGTTTTTCTTGTTAATTGTTACTTCAATACGCATTTCTTGTTCCAGAAATCATTTGTCCTTTAAATAGTTTACTATTTTCACATAATACTCGGGTATTTCTAACCATATTGCTGTAGGGAGGTTGTTCATTCGTTTTTTGTAGAAAAATAATCTGTCAGAGCACCCACTATGCGATTAAGAACAGCATCAACCCTCCCATGGCACTCAAACTCATCCATACCGGGAACTGAGTCATCAGGAAACAACCCGTACTTCTTCAGTTGCGAAGCTATCCCAACAGCTCTTGCAGCATCCTTCTTAAGCAATATGCCAGCATGCAAATCCTTGACCGTCACCAGGCCCATCAGCTGGATTTTACATGGAAAAAAATGATCTTGCACGACGTCAATCATATTCTTCAAGCGAGAACGCATAGCTAACTTGATATATTCCTCAAGCAAGTAAATATCATCACGTCCTACAGGAAGGATGAATCCCTCCACAAAGAATTGTATCACTTCACCATGTTCATGAAAAACCGCGGTACCTTCTGGGAGGAATACAGAATATTCCACATTGTTTTTCATGAATGATGGTATGACCAAGTACTTTCGGGATAAGCTTTTAATCGCGTTAGTGAGGCCGTCAGAGCCTTTCTTTATTAAGCCTCTTGCTAACATCCTGTGAGGCCTTACAAGCACTGTGCGTTGCAGAAACTTCCACCGACTGAGAAACATCCTAATCTCCTTAAGACAGCAGGGTTTGATAAAAATTGTTTTCTCGTTGATGTCTCGAATATCTCTTAGCCATCCTAGCCTAATCAGATCCCTCTTTACGACGGATATTGTCTTCTTATTAAGATGGAGTTTTTTACCTGCTTCTGTCTGCAGGATGCCCTGAGGATGCTTTAGGCATAAGTCCAGGAGCCGGATATGGTGAACCGTAACTAGCACGGCGGGAGTTTCTGGGAACAAACCGTCATTTGGAGGTTCACGGACTCTTGCCATAATCCTCCCCCCAAACCACTCTTAGTATCTGTTTCTCAGAATCAGTGAGATATTTTTCATTCTCCTTGAGATATGCTTTTAACTCTTCCAGACTCATCATATCAAAGACTGAGATCATTGCTCCGACCTCACAAGCTTCTCCATGATAGCCAACCTTAGGAATGACGACCGAGAAAGCATGCCTGCTTCCTTTCTGGCCTTATCTAGTCTAAGCATCACTTCCTCGTCGAGATAAAAATCGTAACGCTTCATACTGCTTTTGTATGTATGGATGAATACATATACTTAATTAAGAAGATAATAGATTGAGTTCAATCTATATACATAATATTTATATACTAGTCCATCCTAATAGCCTTGATGGGACGAGCAGCAGTTGATGAAAACCCAGTATATACCAAACTTCTCCTACTTATAGCCAACCCCGGCAAGTCTCACTCATTATATCAAATAAAAGAACAGCTCAGAGAAGATTATAAAACCATTGTTCAACTAACCACTCTCATCAATAGGATGAATAACCTTCTTGAGTTGGAGCTTATTACAAAAACAAAAAGGCATGGGGTAAGTGCCATAAGAAAAGGTCAGCGAGGAGGTTCCGACTCACAATATGAAATTGATGCGGGCGGTTGCTTGTTTTATATACGGAGGACCGTACTTGACACGCTGTTCAATAATATCAGGGAAGAAAGCGATGATAATGATGATCAATACTTGCTGGACCTTGTTTCTGACTTCGTGAGAAAGTGCAGTAAGGAAGCAATCAATGTTTCAATACATGAATTGTTTGAGCTCTTCGTGGCATCTGTTGCTGAGAAATGGTATTCCTCAGCTCATATGACCAATCTGAAGACCTACAGGAATCATGCCTTTGATGTTAACATCCCCAGCAGCAGCAAGTTACTTGGGTTCCTGGCTGAATGCAAGAATTATTGGTTCAAAAACCCCACAAACAAGATTAAATATAACGCCTATGAAGCGCTAGAGTTCAGCAACAAAGATGATTTCAAGAAGAGAATGAAGCACTCAAAAACCCCTAAGAAAGTTACGTCTGCAAGGTCAAACATCAAGAAAGTATTTGGTCACTGACGCCTTTTCTCAACATTTTTTGCCACAGTCACGAGTACCTTTCTCATCTGTTTCTCAAGCGTATCAATGCGCTCATCCTTGTCTTTTGCCTCTTTTTCAATTACTTCCCTGTCCAGAGGCCTTTTGCACTGATTGCATATTGATTCAGTCATGCCGTTCTCAAAACCACAGAAAACACATGCTTTAATCTTTGGCTGGAAGTCCTTGAACTTATCAGGAGCCTTCACCTTGCCTCTTTTAACTAGCTCTATCATGAAGCTCTCTTCCTGGTTTGACATATCGTATGTTTTGAGTTGCTTGGTGGATGTCCATCTAGCAGTGTGTTGGATGTCTAAATCGCTCTTGCCTTGCAATCTCATACTTGTTATTCCATTCCTCTTAAGACTGTAACCGGTTATTGGTTTTTTTATCCCAAGCAGAGCACACCTTTCGCGGATCATCTTATTCACAGAAGCCGGCTTTAACTGCTGGTGCCTATTAACGTGACCTATGTTAATGAAAAGAAATGCATTAGGATTCTTATTCAAGGGATGGGCATTATACCACTTTGACAAGTAAAAGAAGCTATCAATGCACCTTAAAAATCCGGTACCTTCTTTCCCATGCCCCGCAATGTAAATTTTGGCATAATTATCATGAATCTCAACATCCTTGATACGAGTAAAGAGTAGCTCCTGTGGCCTTGACAAACTTTCAAATGATAGAGTCAGTAGGCACTGCATTCTAGGATCATCAGAAAAGCATTGGACCAGCTTCTCAAATTCCTCCAACGAGAACTTGTCACCTCGTAGCTTGTCCTTGCTTTTCTCAATCTTAGAGGACAAATGCCTGACGGGGTAAGGTACTATAGTGTCATCGATTCTCCCCTTCTTATCTCGTTCAGGAAAGAGATTTCTCCAAAGGAATCGCATATTCTTAACAAAATCAGACTTGCTTTTCACTGTTTTATTTATCTGGTGAGAATAGGTCATTACCTTGTCAATGTCTGGGCGGTCAGCCTTGGATAAGTCTATATCAAGGACATAGCAGACCGGCAGTAAAGTGCCAAACAAGCGCAATCTTCTGATGTAGGCATTATCCTCGGCTTCAAACTTCTTGCATAGCTCTCTGAAATATTTGAGATTGTTCTTGTTTTTTACCCAGTATTTTCTTTTCTTATCCTTCTTATTATTCTTATCTGGTGGGTTCAAATAATGATCAAGGTTTTTTAGAAAGGACTCATAGTGCTTCTTGTTGCCGTATATATCATCATCAGCCATCAAAGAAATACAACTAGCCCACATTTATATAGTTTTCGGGCGCATGCTACTCTGAGGTAATATGCGCCGACCGGGATTCGAACCCAGATAAACGGCTTGGAAGGCCGTTGTCATTTCCGGCAAAAGAGCTGGAAACTCAAGAGCTTGCTCTTGTTGTAGCCATTAGACCATCGGCGCGCTTTAGTTATTGAACTTGTGCAGGATTAATAAAGGTTTTGGTAAAAAGCTTTTTAAATGTTCTCCTCATTCTTTCATTCTAGAATGGTTTTAGACAAGCTTTCAGACTCATTGAAGAACACTCTCAAGAAGATTACTGGCGCGAGCTTTGTAGATGAGAAGCTGATCAACGAGCTGGTAAAGGACATCCAGCGAGCCCTTCTTCAGGGTGATGTGAATGTCAAGCTCGTCTTCGGCCTGACTAACAAGATTAAGGAGAGGGCGCTGAAAGAAGAGCCTCCTAGGGGCGTGACTAAGAAGGAGTTCTTGGTCAAGATAGTCTATGACGAACTGGTGAATTTCCTTGGAGGGCCTGGTGCCAAGATTCTTGTCAAGGGAGAGCCTTTCAAGCTCATGCTTGTAGGATTGTTCGGAAGCGGCAAGACTACCAGCGCGGGCAAATTAGCTGCGTTCTACAAGAAGAGAGGACTGAAAGTCGCTGTTGTGCAGACTGACACCTGGCGTCCTGCTGCCTATGAGCAATTGGAGATGCTCGCCAAGAAGGTAGGTGTTGATTTCTACGGCATAAAGGGAGAGAAGGATGCTATCAAGATTTACAAGTCTTTTGAGAAGGAATACAAGAAATATGACATGCTCATCATTGATACTGCAGGAAGAGATGCTCTTAGCACAGACCTAATCAAGGAGCTCAATGACATCTACAATGCTGCCAAGCCAGAGGAGAACATCCTGGTCATAAGCGCTGACATTGGCCAGGCTGCTGAGAACCAGGCAAAAAAGTTCCATGAGACCTGCAAAGTCACTGGCGTCTTCATAACCAAGCTTGAAGGCACTGCCAAGGGAGGAGGATCTCTTATTGCTTGCGCAGTCACTGGCGCTCCTGTCAAGTTCATCGGAATAGGAGAGAAAATCCCTGATATTGAAGAGTTCAAGCCTGAAGGTTTTGTTGGCAGGCTGCTGGGCATGGGAGATTTAGAGGCTTTGCTGGAGAAAGCAAGGGATGCTATAACAGAGGAAGAAGCCCAGGACCTAGGCAGGAAGTTCCTGAAAGGCGAGTTCAATCTCATTGATTTGTACGAGCAGATGAGCGCCTTGAAGAAGATGGGGCCTATAGGCAAGGTCATGGAAATGATCCCTGGCATGAGCCAGATACAGTTGCCTAAGGAGGCTTTGCAAGTGCAGGAGAAGAAGCTCGAAATCTGGCGCCACATGATGAACAGCATGACCAAGGACGAGCTTGAAGACCCTGAAGTCATAACCAGCAGCAGGGTTGAGAGGATTGCCAAGGGAGCAGGCACAACAACTCAGGAAGTCAGAGGTTTGTTAAAGCAGTACAGGCAGAGCAAGAAGCTTGTCAAGATGATGAAAGGAGCTGATTCTGAGAAAGGGATGCAGAAAGCTCTTCAGAGGCTGCAGAAAGGCGGCAATGTGAAGTTCAAGATGTAGGATTTTGTGTCTATTAGTCTTTTCTTACTGCAAAAGTGACCTGGTCTACTTGTCCCCAACTAACATGATTGGTTGGGAAGCATTTGTCCACGATGTTATAAGCACCGAGCACTTCGTTTTCCCAGAATTCTGCTGGCCAAAAATTCCTATATATACCATGGCCATCGACATGCGCTTCAGGTTTTGCCTCTGCCTTGAATGCTTTCAGCGTGGCAGGAGTATTTATCGGCATCATGCATATCATCAACGGGCTGATCTGAAATTGTTTTTGGATTAAAGTGTCTAAGTCTTCTCTCTTGAAATGCTCCAGGACTCCGAAGCTTATGCACGCCTGTATGCTCTTGCCTATGTAATCTTTCTGAAAATCACCGTATAAGTCTCCGTAGTGAGCCTCGATTTTTCCTGGCGCATATTTCCTGGTGTTCTCAACCAGCAATTCCAGCACTTTACTATCACTATCAATGCCAATGATATGATATCCTTTTTGTGCCAGGGGGATTTCAGTCCCTCCATAACCGACTCCTAGAGAAAGCAGCTTGCCTTTTTCTGGTGAAAGGTTCCTGTCAAAGAAATCTCCGTACAAAGTTTCCAAGCTTTTTTTCTTATTCCTAAAGACTTCATCATCAAATACTGGAGATGAGAATTGCTTGAAATAGTCGAACCATGTACCATCTACCATCTCTGCTTCCTTTTTCCTTGGTGAGTCTGATAGCGCCATGATGGAATCCCTTGTTATTGAGGCATATTTTGTATTTATTAAGATATCAATTGTTATTAAATTAGTCGGCAGCGCAGGGAGGATGAATGTATAGGGTTAAGGGTGGGTGAGGTGATCTTAAGAACCTAGTGACGACCTCCCTGCGCTACCAAGCTAAACATTAAACACAGAGGTTGTGAACGAGATTCTTTTGTGTTGTTTTGCAACTTTTTTTAATCCCCCAAAAACCTTTTATGTTACTATCTAATAGTAGTCAAAGTATTTAAATGTTTCGGTTTTTTGGTTTTTTTAAGCGAAAGACTCAAAAATCAGTTTTTGTTGTCTTTCGGTTTTTTAACGAAAGATTCAAAAAATCTTTTTTGAAATGTTTCGTTTTCAGTGCGTTTTGAGCAAAAACATATTCTCGAAGATATATATTAAAGAAAATAAGTATGCGTTCTAAAAATCTTGTCAAGAATCAGTCTAGCTTAGAAAACAGCTTTTTTGTCAGTCGGTCGCCAGAATCATCCTGATAGGCTATGGTCTTGACAAAAGTCGAAGGCGCTCTGCCACCTTCTGGGACTGGCCCTGAGTCTGCTCCGCAGATGCCGCTGCTCGTCCTATACTTGCCACCGCACAGAGCTATCTGCGAGAGTATATATAGAGGGTTGCCTGTCAGGTAAGAGCCTGATGTCAGCTCTGATTCTCCGCTTGCATGGATTTTGTAGAAGCGTGTTGGCTTTAGCTCAAAGTTTCCTGTCTTCGGGTCTATCCCTCCGAGGCTATTGCCCATGACCAGGAGGCCGAATTCATAGCCATATTTCTTGCAATGCTCTATCATGGTCCGCAAGAGCTTCTCTTCTTTCACGAGCCTTGCTGGCTGCACTATGGTGTTGAATGATCTGGGTTCTGGCGTGCCTACAAGCATCTCTTCTGTTTCATCATCCTCGTTGACCACCCAGCCGCTCCTGGCTTTGCCTTCTGAGTTGGTTCCGAGCATTCCTGCACTCACCCTATCAAGCAAATAGTTGACGAGCACTCCATCCTTGACCAGAGTAAGCTTCTTGGTCTTCACTCCTTCTTCATCATAATCATCTGAGCCAAAGTATTTTTTTCCGATTGGGTCGTCAATAATCGAGATCTTGGCATTCATTATGGGCTTGCCCAGCTTACCTGCGAACATGCTTGATTCCTTGGTGTAGATGTATTGGCCTGAGAACAGATGGGCTAGCTCATGGAAAAATGTCTCTGAGAAATAACCATCGAATATTGCCGGGCACTCACCTGTCCCTAAAGGCGTTGTCTTCGCCAATGCGTTTGCGTGGGATATTTTTGAGTTGATGACTTTCTGTATCAGGTATTGGTCAAAGCGCCTTATCTTGTCAGGGTCTTTGGTGTGGAATAAGTCATCGACGTGCTCGATTATCCTTCCATCCTCTGTCCTCACAGTCATGTACAGCCTACATCTTCCTGTGAATCTGTGGCTCATTATCTTGGTGCCCTCAGAATTGGCAAACCTCCTCACCAGGTCAGAAGCATTTATCTCAATCTGCATCTTTTGTATAGCTTCATTCTCCCTCACTATCTTAGAGAACGTCTTTGAGAGCGAGTCTATCCTACGCTTTTTCTTCTCTGATATATATAGAGCATACCTGTCAGGCTCAGGCTCAATATGATTAACAACTTCCTCTTCTGAAAGCTTCAGGAATATGTTGGGCTCTGCTGAGAGCAATGCCTTGCCTTTTCTTTTGAAATAATCGTCACCTGCTTTTTTTATGGCAGTATCCAGCTCCTCTTTTATTGAGGCGCACATGCCTTTTCTGTCTGCCTGAAAATCAGCGATGTTCTCTATACCTTCAGATCCCCTACCGAGCCCTTTAGCTCCGCGCACAAACACATCCACCACTGCTCCCCTGAGCTCGTCATGCTCTATCTTTGAGCTGTTGTTGGATATGGTGATGTCCTGGGTCCTCATGTCCTTGTGGGTTATTGAGGCGAAGCTTGGCTTGAGAGTTATCTCGTCATCTGGCAATTTCTTGAGATCCATGCATTGGCTCACTAAATCATCCAATGACTCAATCAATTGGTCTTCCATAATACAATCCCTCTGTCAGAGCGAATTGGTGGAGAATATATAAACTTTCCGCAGGTAACTATTTTATAATGGTAATTATTCCGAAGCGAGGTTCCTTCTTATGTTCTCGACAAACCTGTCAAA
>JBGOZE010000040.1:0-11811 GCA_041479965.1 Candidatus Nanoarchaeia archaeon
TGAGTTTTTCTTTGTTCATTATCATTTTCTGAATTTGATTTATTGAAAAAAATCTTACGGAGGCAACTTCTTCATTCTTGATTTCACCTAACGTATTAATAATTATTTTGTAAACATAAATGATGTGTTTTATATCGGCAGACACATATTCCTTAAACAGAAAAGTAACATCCTCTTTATTGGCCTTAATATTAAGCTCCTCTTTAAGCTCTCGCAGAGCAGTCAGGACGGGTTCTTCATCATGAGCTACAAATCCCGAGACCGATATGGTCCAATGTAATGGAAACCTCCATTTTTTTTCAGATCTTTTCTGTAGCAACAATTCGCCTTTTGAATTATACACAAAAACAGATACTCCTCTTGTAATTATATCTTTGTTATTGTAGGCATCGTTCTCAGGGATTTGCCCGATTATCTTGTCGTTCTCGTTTACAATATCAACAATAGAATCCGTGGTTTTTGTAGCTATCATGTTAAATATTTAAACTTTGTCGAAGCCAAAACTTCAGTAATTTCACAGAATATTGTTTATCTTGTCTATGTAGCCTGCTACTTCCTGGCCTTTCTTGGTCAGGGATAAAACCTTGAGCCTTCCCTGCTTCTTGAACTCAACCAATCCTGATTTCTCCATCTCCTGAAGTATCTTGACAACGTGGCTGTAGGTGCAGTCAACGACCTTCGCAAGATTGGACGCGTAAATGCTGTTGCTTTTAGTGATCAAGGTGACAAGCATCATCGCAGGCTTTTCCCTGAAGAATACATTGAAGATTTTCTTCTGCTTCATAAAATCACCACTCGCGTAATTTTATGTGCAAAAAAATTAAAATTTTTTTGCTTCATATGAACCCATCACCCTCTAACTCTTTTTTATGATTTTTTAAGCTTATAAATATTTATTTAGTCTGTTATAACCATTGTGAGCATTATTTCTATTTATATATTTTTCGATTCATATAATCGAGAAGAATGAGGGATTTTCTCGTCTATCCCTTACTGAATAAGGTAAGCCATCTATTCATATATTTTTCCCTTCGGGTTGCGCTTGGAAGGAGAAAAGTCCTAATCATCCTTCTCTATGTTTTTATCAATCTCCACAGCAATGTTCTCATTCTTAAAATGCTTTAAATATTTTACGGAGAAACAAACCTGGTTTTTTCCAATAAAAAGTTTTAAATACTCTCATTTTCAAAGTCCATGATATGAAACTCATCTTTCATGGAGGAGCAAAGGAGGTCGGGAGGAGCTGCATCGAGTTCCAGACCAATGGAGAACGCTATCTGCTGGACGCTGGCATCAAGTTCAAGGAAGGAGGATTCTCCTATCCAGAGAAACTGTTCAATCTTCCGGCTGTTGACGGCCTCATCATAAGCCACGCGCATCTGGATCACACAGGCGCCTTGCCTTTGTTCGAGCATGAGAACATCATCTGCCCGATATTTTGCACCAAGCTGACCTATGTCCTTGCCAAGGTCCTGCTCAAGGACTCCTATAAGATTGAAAGGATAAGGAACCTGCATCCTGCCTTTAATAAGACTGACCTCAAGAAGGTGGATAAGAGTGTGAGGATGGTCAAATACGATACTGAGTACAATCATAGGAAGATAAAGTTCATCCTCAGAAATGCCGGGCATGTTCCTGGCAGCAGCATGATATTGGTGGAGGCTGAAGGCAAGAACATACTCTACACAGGGGACATCAAGCTGAAGACAACAGAGCTGGTCAAGGGAGCTTTCACAGATTTCAAGAACATCGATGTGCTCATCATCGAGAGCACCTATGGTGCAAGAGAGCTTCCTGATAGGAATGAGCTGAAAAAAAGATTCCTTGACAAGATAGAGGAGACTTTAGGCAAGGGAGGCTCTGTGCTTATACCTGTCTTCAGCCTAGGAAGAGCCCAGGATGTGCTGATAATGCTTTCAGAGAGGAAGTTCAAGGCTCCCATATGCATCGATGGCATGTGCAAGAAGCTGACTAACAAGATCATCAATAGTGATGACCCCTATGTCAACAACCGCGCTGTGCTCAAGGATATGTATGATAATAGAGTCATTCACATAGGCAGCGAGAGGCATAGGAAGAGCGCGATGCAGAACCAAGGCATATTCGTGGTCACGAGCGGAATGCTCCAGGGAGGGCCTGTGCTCTCATATCTTGCAGACATGTGGCATGAGCCCAATAATGCTGTGCTGCTCACAGGCTATCAATGCAAGCGCACCAACGGAAGGCATCTTATAGAAGAGGGTTATGTTTATCTTGATGGCTGGAGGACAGAGATCAAGTGCTATATTGAGAAGTTTGATTTCTCTGGCCACGCCGACAGGCAGGACATACAGGAAGTGATAAGCAGGATCAATCCCAAGAAGCTGGTGCTCCAGCATGGAGATGAGGATGCTGTTGAGGAGCTGAGAAAATGGGCTGAAGAGCAAGGCAAATATCAGGTCTTTGCTCCGGCTGTAGGTGATGAGCTCGAGTTTTGAGAGTGGGGATTTGAGCTTGGTGTTAGAAAAATAATCTAAGAGGGAGCTTAATGAGGAGGAAGTGGCCCAGAGCCTTCTTGGCAAATTAAAGAGATGGATAGACCAGGTCGTCTAAGGATTTAATATTAGGGACTGATTTTCTGGATAGGTTTTTGATAAATGATTTTCTTTCTAAGCTGCTGTTCCACTTCCTCCCAATAATTATAACTACTAATTAGTGGTTAAAAAACGAAAACTTTTTAAATAGCCGAGTATATTACTGATAGAAAACAGGGGGTCGTTTATGGATAAGAGAATCATGCTGCTTTTTACAGGCGTAATCATTGTCTTGATATCTACAAGCCTAGCCAACGCTGTAATCTTTGATGTGCAGAAAGCAAGAGAAAAGGAATTGGTGCGCTACGAGGAGTATAAGACAGATTATATACAGACCAATGACCTAGAAGCCTTCTCAAAATACATTGATGAGCGCGGACTAATGAATAGCTTCGGCTTCCGCCCAGCAAGCTACTATTACATCCCGCCCGATGTTCTGCAGGCCAAATACAATCCTCCGCTTCAAGGAGTAGCCTACTCAACAGCCAACAGAGACTCAACATCCAGCCTTTACCAGCCATCTGCAGTCAAGTACTACGGAGAGCAGGTCAACGGGAGATACACGGGCTTCATTCCAAGCACTTCAGGAGGGCTTTACTTTGACCACCCGCAGATGAACGGAGAATCAAATTCTGCAAATTCTAACTCTTATGGCTATGCCAGTTACGGCAACTATGGCTATGGAAATTATGGCAACTATAATTATGATGCTTATAGCAGCTCAAGCGATGATTCATACACCCAAGGATATTACAACCTGTACCCTTACAGCCAGGGTTCGTATATTTATGATTCACATTATCAAAACAATGTCTACGGCAATTATAATCCGTATTATTCTAACCAATATTATTCAAACAGCTTAGACTTCGAGAGCTTTGAAGAGCCTAGATATTATTCAAGGATGGTAGAGCCACTGACAGGAGGATTCTACATCGTTGGCTATTATTAAAATTTGAGGACAGGAAAATGAACAAAAACAAGACAAAACTTGTGTTGATTGGTTCCATCATACTTGTAATCATCTTTCTAGCTAGCATCACAAGCGTCAAGGCCTATTCCTATGTATATGGAACTGACTATTACCCAGTCGTCTACAATTATTATGATAATGACAAATACCAGTATGCGCCCGTGATCGCAGGCCCATTCCCAAGAGGCTACCTGTGGAACAGTGAGTGGGGCAATGGAGAAGACATAACCTATCGACACGATGATTTCAATAACTATGACTCATTCATAGGCTACAAGGACCTGGATGTGATCAACCCTCAGACGGGAGTGGTAGAAATCTACAGGAACGAGAATTCAAGGGAGCTCGATACCAGTTACATCCCTGAGGATATGAAGGCCCATGCCTTGCATGTCTACGGCTACATACCTGGACCAGCTGGAAGCTGCCCGCTGATGTACATCAAGCACTACAATCACGAGCATCCGTGGGAGATGGACACTTACTCTTACGGATATAATTACGGCTACCAATATTACACGCCCTGGCTTGCCTACAAGACTGTGCCGCAGACCACAAGAAGCTGCCAGTCAACAAGTGCGTGCCAGTACACACATAATTGCTGTTAGTGCGGGAGTAAAAAAATGGACAAAAGAGTTGAGACTGATAAATTCAGGATTCTAGCTTTGGACTTGGAGCAGCACATAGACAGATATGTGCCTGAAAGCTGGACTTGTGATATCAGGGAAGTATGCCCTCGCCATCACGTTCTTCCTTCAGATGCAAAAAATCTGCTTTCATTCTTTAAAGGAGGAGAGCTGGAGAAAAAACTAGCCGCTTACAGGAATGGAGAGTATAATGAGAGGCATTTCCAGCCATGGTATGTCCGCGCAGCTATCCTTGATTATTTTAGCAAAAAAAAAGCATGAGAAGATAGTTTAAGCTTAAACAATTTAGCATTGTTGGTTTTATTGGGATGAAAGATGACATATTTCTCAATGGTTGTGGCCTTCTATGAACTTCTGCATCTCCTCGACGAATTCCTTGGCCTCTTTGAAGTAGTCGTCGAATTGTGCTCCGCTAATCTCAGTTATCTGGCCATGCAGGATGATCCTGGAGATGTGGTAGAATCTTCTCATGGTCTCAACATGCTTATGCTTCAATAAGCCCCTCTGGACCATCTTCTGCTCAAGCATATCGGCGACATGGTTAGGGCTAGGAGGGACTTCGTTGAGCTTCATGAGCGCAGCATGGGCTGCGTCAATAACCGCCCAGTACAAGTCAAGCACTCCTTGCTTTATATGCCACTTGGAATTATGCAATGTGACTGGTGCCTTGCTGAAATAGCTCCACATGCTCTCAGGGCTTGGCCTTATCCTTCCCTGGTAGAGCAATACCTGCAATGGCTCAAAGAATCCTGAATCAATGATTGGAATTCCATCTCTGAGGATGTTGATGGCCACAGGGTCTCCTGCGCGCACATACTCCCAGAAACTGGTGAATTTCAAAGTGGTTATGTGAAGTTTCTTGGGGTTGACCTGGGCTACTATCTTCTCGACAATTATCCTGTAAGCCTCGACAAACTCCCTGTCGATGATGATGCTGACATCATCAACGATTATCAGGATGTCGATGTCTCCCTTGTTGGCACCGTCACTCTTCTTTCTCGCAGTGCTGCCGAAAAGCACAATTGCCTTGATGAACTTGGAGAATTCCTTGTAGACTTTCTTGCTGAAAGTGTAGGCGATATCAACTGCATCTTTAGAATAGCTGTCAGAGACTTGCCTCTTCCTTTTCTGGATATCAAACTCCAAAACTCCACCCCTTTTTTTTGAATATTAAATCTTATTATCGCTTGTCTTTTATTAACTTTTTGCTTTTAACCTTTAAGCGGATATAACTTATTCCAATGGCACTTCTGACCACAGCCTCCACTCGTTGCTCGGAGCATATGCTCCAACAATATAGGTTGATGGGTTATGATAACCGAAATGCTGCTCGTGCATGGACCTGAAAGTCGGAGCTTTAGTAGTGCTGTATATCGGGCTGCCCATCATCGCCCAGGTGTCTGGCAATGCTGTCATGGTGTTATAGCTTCCTGCCTCGACAATGAAATCCTTGAGCCCAGCATCTTCCATCTTCTTGATGAAATCCTTCATGGGAACATTTCCCTGGCCTGGAGTCAGGTGCTCATCGTCATAGCCGAAATTATCAGTGAGGTGGACATGGCCCAGGATGCCGTCTTTTGCTAGCTTCTCAGTTTCTTTCAAAAGCCATTTGTCAAAGCGATTGTTCCTGTGCTCAGGAGTCTCTCCATCCTCAGCCTTGAAATGTTGCCTCCACATGTTGAAATGCCCGATATCAATTGTCGCCTTGATGTGCTCCTTGGCTTTTCTCGCAGCCTCATCATCAGAATAGCCTTCTTTCATCAGTTGTTCCTGCATCTTCTTCCTTGACTCAAGCACAATCGTCTTGATCTCGTCAGGATGGCTTCCGTACTGCTCAGGCCTCCAGTTCTCAGGAGCCACGAATATTGGCTCGTTGAGCTCTTTCCTGTGTTGGTCAGTGTATATCATGGCTTTCATTCCTGCTGTAGCTATGGTCTCAGCTACTTTGCTCTTGCCGTAATTCTCGACAGTCTGCACCCTGTTCATCTGCTCCCAAGCCTCCTTTGCCTGGGCATCAGCAGCTGCGCTTGATTCATGGATGTGTCGCATCTCGTCTGTAGATTTGTGGACAACCTCTTTCAAATATTCTGCAGGGCTAATGTTTTTCTGTGGAATCAATCCGAATTTGTCAAATCCTTCGTGTTGCATCATCTTCCATTTTTCATCTTCAGGAATATTTTTTTCCAGTTGCTCATAAAATATCAAGGCTTTTTTTGCTGCGTCACGCAGCTCCTGGGCTTCCTCATAATGTTTTGCATAGAAAAGCGAATGCCCTTTTGCTTGAAGGACCTTGTTGGCTATCTGGGTCTTGAAGAACAGGACTTCGGGGGCTACAGTGGAATCTGTTTTTTCGCTGAGCTTCTGGGCTTGTTCGACAAAATTATTATACGTAATTCTTTCAACTTTGAAATTAGTCTTATCTTTGTCCCAGATAGGCATCCTGTTGAAAAGCTCATCTGATTTCTCGGGCTTAAGGATCCATTCTCTCTTGATGGGATGGCCGTCTATGTCAACCCAATCATCAGCTTCAATCTTCAGGCCTGTCTTAGGGTCTGTTGTTCCTACTAGCGTCTTCTTAAGGACTTTCTCATAGCTAGTAGCGGTATGGAACTCAGGCTCATAAACATAATAATCTTTTCTTACTGCGCTTATCTGTCCTGTCTGGGAATCAACTACCATCACAGGAGCTTTAGTCTCTTCCTCTTTGTAGCCCAGGAACAACTGGTCTCCTGACCTTTCCTTGATGTCACTGAGAGGCCTGTTCCATTCGCTGGTGTGAAAAACAATAGCTCCTCCCTTAGTGGCTTCTGCTGCGAACTGTATTGCCCTCTCAACCTCTTTGATTACGAGTTGCCTTGCTTGGTCGCTGAAGCCCTGCTCTCCTAGTCCTGCAAGGCTCTGGGAGTGGATGGGAGCATGCACGCTTGTCTTGATCTCGTTGATCTCAGCCAAGGCTCGCATATCCTGCCTTTCCTTGGTGCCGAAAGCTTCTGGGCTTGGCTGCTGGGAATTACTTTTGCCAGCTCCGAGGAACTCGAACTCAATCTTGCCTGCACCTTCGCGTATCTTGGCGCTGAAGGCTTGCAATTGATTGGCCATAGGATTAGTGCCTGTTCCTATCTCATCAGGCCCGAGGCTGCTGGCGTCAACAGGCATGCCTAGCTCGCTAGGGATGTCTGAGGGCTGGATCTGACCATAGTCCCTGTCAAGAGAATGATAGTAATCTCCGAATATCATGGCTCATAATCACCTGGCTTTTCCTTTTTCCTCAATGCACGGTTGATCTGGTCTATCTTGTCAAGCTCGCGCTTCATGTAAGCATTAGTGTCTTTGTTCCTGTAAAACTCGTTCTCGCTCATGCGCTCAGCATGGTACTGAACCAGCTCGACAAAATTCCTTTCTGACGGGCTGAGAGGCCTCTGAGTGGCGTCCTGGGCGAGCCTCTCAAGCTGGTTCATCACATTGTAGTTGGTGATGTCATAAACATTAGGGTTGCCCCGCATTATCTCTTCCACGGCCTCGCCATAGGCTCTCGGCTGCTGGCCTGGCACAGCACCTTGCCTGCCTTGCTCCTGCCCAACAACTTCTTCAAGGCTGGCTGCTTCCTGCTCCTTTCGCCTGCGGATCTCCTCTAGCTCTTCGAACCTGCGCTGCTCATCAAGAGATATCTCTTCGATATTTTCTTCAATCTCTTTCCTTGTCTCTTCAGTCTCTTTTTTTCTCTTGACCTCAAGCTGCTCAAGCTCTTTTTTCTTGTCGTCAAACTCTTTCTTCTTGGCCTCAAGCTCCTTGCGCTTTTCCTCCTCGAACTCGGTGAGCTGCTTGATCTTCTCCTCTGGGCTCAGGCTGTCTTTATTGGTTAACATGATAAAAATGCAATATGATATTGCTTTTAATGCTTTTTTTATTATCCTGGAATTTTCGTGGCTTCACCAGCTCAGCATGGCATGGGCTTTCTTATAGTTCTTGTACATCTGATACATCTCTGTAGCTACCACTTTCTCTGCATCCTCGGGGACACCCTTGGACTTACTTTTCTTCCCTCCGCCTCCTAAGCCGCCCACAGGGACAAAGGCTGTGAATATCTCCCCGAATCCCCTGAAGATGGAAATGAATGGGTCAATGGCGCTGAAGGCCATGCTGGTCTCGAATGACTTCTTTTTCTTTCTATCAGCAGCTTCCTTCTCTTTTCTCTTCTCCTCGAACTCCTTCTCTCCTGATTCCCAGAGATATTTTTCCATGTCCTCTCCTAAAGCATCCATGGCTGCTTTCACGCTGTCATCAACCATGCCAAGGAGCAGCATGTCCTCTGCTTTCTTGAAACGCTTGTAACCCTCTATCTGGTTCTTGGTCCAAGCGTAACCTCTAAGGCTGATTTCGACCCTGCCGACGTGGACTGGCCCTCTGTGGGCGTATTGGTCCTGCTGGAAGCTCAGCTCTGGCCTGGTCCTGTGCTTGAAAGTAGCTATGAGCGTAGGATGATAATTGGTCTTGCTTTCCTTGTAGGCGAGGAGCTCTATCTCTATCATGCTGGTCTCAAAAGCGCTTATGAGGTCAGGGCTTTCGCTCATCTCAGGGTTCATCTGCATCCTGGCTATGTTCCTGAGATAAGGCTTGACCCAGTTCATGTACATCTTGATGATGTTCCAGTGCTGGCGAAGATATTTTAAGGTGAAAGTCCTCCTGGTCTCAAGCTCCTGGTCAGTCCTAAGCTTCCAATTAACAAATGCATAGAGCTTTCTCCTCAAGACCTGCTTCACGTTCAGGTTGAACTTCAATGCATCGACTTTCCTGTCAATATCATCAAGGCTGTAGACATGAGTGTTAAAAAACAGGTCTGGGAGGATGGTGAAGCCCACGCTCTGGGCGAGATGATAAATGCTTCCAGGTTGTATCTGCTGCCCTCGGTTCTCCACCAGGTCAGTGTATTCTCCTTTCAGTGCAACATCTGCTGCCAGCACCTTGCCCCATTGCTTCCTAGGCTCAAGCTTCTCATCAAGAATCCTTAGCTCTCTGACTAGCTGGAATAGTTGCTTTACCATCTCAGATATGCCCTTGAGGTATTGGCCTGCCCTTTCCTGCTGGATGCCTATCCTTGCCTGCGCAGCTCCCCAGAAGGCGCTCTGCTCGCTTGCGCTGAAGATGTCTGTTAGCTTCTCGATGTGAGGATAGGAGCTCTCATAGCGCATATAGTTGAGCATCCAATAGTAGCTTTCCTCTATGCTCAGGGATGAAGCTTCGACTATCATCCTGTACCTCTTGTATGGGCTGGGATAGCCTGTCTTGAGGTAAGTGGAGAATATTGGCTCATTGTAAGACTGGATATTGACGTCTTCTGCCACTTCCATGTCAGCGTCAGAAGGATTGATATGGCCTTCATCTCTGATGGGCTCGTACTCGTCCCTGCTGTTCCTCCTATACTTGGCTCTAGCATCTTTCTTGATGAAGCCATGCTTCACCAGCAGCTTGCCCCATTCTTCAGTAGCCATTTTTATTGTCTTCCTTTAGTTTTATAGTTTATAAATTTATCTTTCTCTGATCATAAACACATTTTGACTCCTGCGAGAATTATGATAATGCCTATTTCTAACAGCATATTCTGCATTTCCTCATCCTCTTTTGTTACACGTGTGATATTCCTTTAATTGATTCTTGGCTTAGAAAGTATATAAATTTTGCTAAATATAAAAAAAGATACGCCTTGAGCGGATTGTTCTTAAGAAAAGATTATTTCAGCCTCAAAGCATCCAGGTTCCTGGGAGCCACTGTCTCGAGCTTGGTGAGCTGGTGCAGGCTCTTGGCCAGGTCAAGGCATTTGCTGCTTTCCCCGTGCACAACAATGATCTTCTTGGGCTTGGGGCTGCAGTGGTTGACAAAAGCGATCAATTCTCTCCTGTCGCTGTGGCCTGTTATCTCGAGCTTGTCTATCTCCATGTTTATATGCACAGTCTCGAATTTGTTTCCTCTCTGGAAATTGATTTCTTTCTCTCCTCTTTGTATACGCCTGCCGAGGCTTCCTTCTCCTTGGTAGCACGTGAATATCAAAAGGTTCTTTGGGTTCTCTGCGAGCTGCCTGAGATATTCCACGCTCGGGCCTCCGACCAGCATTCCGCTTGTTGCCAGTATGACGCAAGAGCCTGAGTCCTCGATGAGCTCTTGCCTTTCCTTGGGGCTGCCTATCCTCTTGATGTTCTCTCGCAAGAAAGGATTCTTGTCCTTGTGGAAGATGAGCTGGCGCACAGTGGAATTGAGGTATTCAGGATAGGCTGTGTGGATGGCTGTAATGTCCCACACCATCCCGTCAATGTATATGGGTATCTGGTCGCTTATCTTTCCCTCTCTCATCAGCTTGTCCAAGAGCACTATTATTTCCTGGGCCCTTCCGCTTCCCAGGACTGGGAGGAGCACTTTGCCATTTCTTTTTATGGTCTCGATTATGTGGTCGCTTAGCAGGTCATCAGCCTCCTTTGAGGGAGGCATGATATTGTCTTTTCCTCCATAGGTGGCTTCTATCATCAAGGTCTCGAGCCTTGGAAAATTAGTCGCTGCAAGGCTGAGCATGTTGGTCTTGCCGTATTTCACGTCTCCAGTGTAGACCATGTTGTGCAAGCCATTGCCAATATGGATGTGCGTCAAGGCGCTTCCAAGTATGTGGCCTGCGTTGTATAGTGTGATCCTGACATCAGGAGTGATGTCTGTGACTTCCTCATAATCAAGGCATATGGTGTGCTTGACCATCTCCTTGATGTCATCAGTGCTGTACAAAGGCTCCCTTGCCTCATTCCTCTGGATTTTTATCAAGTCCAGCTGGAGCAGGCTCATCACGTCCCTGGTGGGCTCTGTGCAATAGACAGGCCCCTTGTATCCCATCCTGAAAAGAGAAGGCACCAAGCCCGAGTGGTCAAGGTGGGCGTGGCTCACAATGACTGCGTCAAGCTCAGTAACATCGAACTCAGGAGCTTTAAAGTAAGGATAGGCTTCATTCTCATTACCCATGTTTGCTACGTCCAATCCGCAGTCAAGAAGCACCCTGGATTCAGGGGTCTGGAGCAGGTAGCAGCTTCTTCCGACCTGCCTGGCTCCTCCCAGGAAGCTGATCCTTATCCACTCCTCTTTCTTTGCCCTCCTGAGCCAGCCATTATATATCCTCAGGCCGGTCTTGTGGAGGAATTTTCTCCTATAATCATTGTTTTGGTACAGTACTGTGCGGATGCTCTCGATGAGCTGGCTCCTGACAGCAGGAGTCCTCCTTATCTCAGGAACCCAGAAAGTCTGCTTCTTTATCTCTTGAAGATTCTCTCCCTGCTTGCCAATGGCCAAGCCAGGCTTCTGGACCTCGATGATGACTATGCTTCTTTGAGGGTCGAATATTATCTCATCGATGGCTGCTTCCTCTGTTATTATCTTCTTGATTATCTTCTCAGCCTTTTCCTCTTCCAAGCAAATGCTCGGGTCAGGCCTGAGCTCAATCCTCTTCTTGATCATGTTGACCACTTCCCTGACTATGCCGTTGTCATCCAGGAAGAATTCCTTGTTCTTGGTATAAAGGACTATGTTGGCGCCTTCAAATACGGCGTCGCTAATCTTGTCCTTCGGCAAGTTAGCAAGTATTTCATCA